>PIVQ01001061.1 GCA_003354055.1 Desulfobacteraceae bacterium
GGATGATAAGCTGCTCTCCTTCCAGAAGGTCTGTCAGATCGTCAAGCCTGTTCAATCGTTCCCTGGTATCTGCAAACAGGACAATGAATCGCTTGTCAAATAGACCGGTGCCTTTGTCTTGCAGCCAGGCTTCCAGTTCCTGACGGGTTTGGAGAATCCCTGTTTTTATGGAGGAAAAACGGCTTTGGATGGTTTCACTAAACCTCTCCCCCGCGGTTCCTGCATCTTTATGTACAAAAAGAATCAATGTCTGCATAAAGCACCTTGTGAAAAAACGATGATAAATTTCGTATGATGGACTGGCATAACTAAGCTTGAACCGCAAGTTTTATGCCAGCTCTGAATATGTTATATTTTCAGAGGGTTATCCGATCGGTAGAGGGCGAGGTGGCTTTGAATGTCACATAAATGAGACAAGATTAGGGCTTTTTAGGGATAAGTGTCTGAAATTAATTAAGTTTTTCTACTATATTGGTAGTCGTAAAAAAGAGACAGTCACAAAAAAGAGACAAAAAACAGGGAGAGGCTCCGGTTTGCCTATTTTAACCCAAATTGCTGGAGGAGTCTGTAAAGATGCCCTCTGGACAGTCCTGAGCGGGAACAGGCCTCTTTGATATTACCCTGGGAACAGGCAAGGAGATTTTCCATATATATTTTTTTGGCGCTGTCCATATGTGCCTTGAAGGGTTTAATCTCACCGCAAGAAGGTGTCTGGGAAGGCTGGTAGCTTTCTGAACCGTGAGAAAAGGCATCCTGTGAATTGATTCTTTCTCTGATGTTAAAGGCGCGGATGTGGGCCGGCAAATGATGGGGAAAAAGCTGGTTGCCGGTTCCGGCTTCGCTGCATACCAGATCCAGTGTGTTCATCAATTCCCTGACATTACCCGGCCAGGAATAGCACTGGAGTTCCCTTAAAAATTCCCTGGACATGTCATGGGGCAATCGGTCTGACAGTCTTGCCTTGCGGGCCAGATGATGCTCGGCAAGAATTCTTACATCGTTGTCTCTGTCTTTTAACGGTGGAAGCTGGATTTCCATTGAAAAGAGTCTGAAAAAGAGATCTTCGCGAAATTGTTTTTGGGCTACCATGTCGGACAGATCCCGGTGGGTGGCGCAGATTAGTCTGAAATCACTATGCACTTCTTCTTTGCTGCCAATGGGGCGAAATTTTTTTTCCTGAAGTGCCCTTAGAAATTTTGTCTGTATGGCAAGGGGCAGTTCCCCCACCTCATCCAGAAACAGAGTTCCTTTGTCTGCAAGTGCCATTAAGCCGATCTTGTGGCGGTCGGCACCTGTGAAAGCCCCTTTTGTATGGCCGAATAATGTACTCTCCACCAGGTGAGGTGGCAAGGCTGCGCAATCCACCACCACGAATTCTCCATTCACACGCTCGCAGTTGTCATGGATGGCTTTGGAAAATAGTTCTTTGCCGGTTCCGGTTTCACCGGTGATTAAAACCGGCAGTTCACTTATTGCAGCCTTTCCTACTTTATCAATACACAGGGTGATTCGTCTGCTTGTACCAATGATGCCTTCCCGGGAAACCGATATTTTACTTTGGTTCTGCTGTCTTTGTTTCCGGTATTCCAGGGCCCGGTCCAGGGCAAATTTAAAATTCTCGATAGAGCCCCGCTTGGAAATATAATCCCATGCCTTTGACTGCATGGCGATTTCAGCACCATCTGCATTTTCATCGGCTGTAATGATAATTATTTCCGGGGCGTTGGGAAATTGCCTGATGGTTTGGATGGCCTCAATACCATCTCCGTCCGGCAGGTTGACGTCTAGAAAAAGGACTTCAGGCTGGGTCTGGGATATCTGGGTCAGACCTGATGTCAGATTGAGTTGATAATTCGTCTCAAGTCCCATGCCTCTGAAAATTTTGGACAGAAGCATGCAGATCTGTTCGTCATCATCAATGATCAGTACTTTTCCCATATTTTTCCCTATGTTTCATCCAGAACAGTGCGCACGGTTTTGGTCAGATCGGACTTGTTTACAGGTTTTAATAATACCTCTTTTACCCCAAGACTCTCCTGCCGTTCCCGGTTGATCCGCTCACTGAATCCCGTGCAGATGATCACCGGGATATG
>PIVQ01001954.1 GCA_003354055.1 Desulfobacteraceae bacterium
AATAGCCGCAATTATTTATTGGTTTTGGCTATACAAACTAGGGCGTGTTGACCTTTCGTGATTGATTTTGCAGCTGACTGTTTGGTTTTTAGGCAAGGCAGAGCCTATGTAGTGTGGTTATTCCCCATAAATAGGCGATAACGCAGCATAAATGCCAAACATGCGCTGCCCTTTGGGTTCTTTCTAGGGACGATTAGCTCTTTGTTGCTCGGTTTTTACTTAGTCCACTAGGTTACAAACCTCGCGCCGCGATTAAATCGCCCCTAGATTGAACAAATTTCAATCCACAATGGTCAACACGCCCTAGAGCAAACACAAAGTGATGACAATAAAGTAACGATAGTCGTTGATAACGGTGTTTATAAGCCAGGACACATTAAAGTGGCAGCTAACAAAGAGGTTGTACTTACCTTTGATAGAAAAGACAGCGCGCCATGCGCCGAGACAGTAGTATTTCCACAATTTGATATAAGTAAAACACTGGCAATGGGTAATGGCAATACGGTTAA
>PIVQ01001062.1 GCA_003354055.1 Desulfobacteraceae bacterium
ACAGCTAAAAAACGTTTCAAGTGGTTCATCTTTTTGCCTGAAAAAATATAGCTATAACAAATGATTATACCTGCCATAGCTGATTCGAATTGGACTGTTTACAAAAGAATTTTTTATAGGTATCAGCAAATTAAATTTAGCTTTACAATGAAGTACCTTTTAAAAAAACTTGAAAAAAGGACAGGATATGGAAACACCGTCGTCCGCAAACGGAAACAACATTTTTGATATGAACATAATAAACAGCACGATTATTCTGGAGAAAAAATGACAGACCATCTACTCAACCAGTATCTGATCGACGCCAAAACAGATATCAACTATAAATCCATTGACACACTGGTTATGGGAAACGAAGCCTGCGACCTGGATTCCATGGCTTCCGCCCTGGCCTTTGCATACACCCTGTCCTGCACGAACAAAGAAAAAACCATCGTCCCCCTTATGCCCATTATAAGAGGCGACTTCAAACTGAGAACTGAAGCGGTCTATGTATTTGACCAGGCTGGAATTGATCTGAACAACGTCGTGTTCCTTGATGACATCTATCTGGAAAGACTGATGAAAAAGGTCAAAGGGCTGGCCCTGGTGGATCATAACAAGCTGTCAGCCCCGTGCGAACCATACGAAGACAAGGTATCTATGATCCTGGATCACCACAAGGATGAAGGGCTATATCCTAAGACAAGCACAAAAGTCATCGAGCCTGTGGGTTCCTGCGCAACACTGGTGGGAGAAGAATTGGCTAAACACTGCCCGGAGTTGGCTAAGGATTCCCATCTGGCCACCCTGCTCTGGGGCACCATTCTTCTGGACACTGTCAATCTGGCACCGGATGCAGGCCGCGTCACCCCAAAAGATGAGGCAATTGCCAACACTCTCATGACATCCTGTTCCCTTGACGGGGACACCTACTTCAGAGCCATCCAGAAGGCCAAATTCAACAATAGCGATCTTGGCACCGTTGATCTGCTGCGCAAGGATTACAAGGAATTCAAGTTCAACAGCACCCGCTGCGGCATTGCCTCGGCCCTGCTGCCCATGGTCCTATGGGACAAAAAAGACCCGGAACTCTGCCTCGGCTTTGAAACCTATGTTAAGCGAAGAAACCTGGATGTCCTCATCTCCATGAATGCCTATACCGACCCTGAATTCAACCGGGATCTCGCGGTTTATTACGCAGACCCTGTCGAACACGAAAGACTGATCGACTTTCTTCAGGAGAAGGGACTGGACCTAAGACAAATCGATCTGGACAACCAGAAGCCTTGCCTGGAAGGCAGAATTTCCTTCTATCGCCAGAGTAACCTGGGCATTTCCAGAAAAAAACTTTCCCCCATGCTGGACGACTATTTTCGCAACTAATCCCACCCTCCTGCCGGGGCGTCTGAAAACAAATTTTCAAAGACAGGCAGACGCCCTGGTTTTTCCTTATATATTGTCTGAACGACACCCTTTAAAAATTTTCCAAACATTGCACAACAAGACGAACCATTGTGTGTGCAAAAATTTTCGATATCGGCAGCAGACAATATTTTTTTTAAAATAATTCCCTGTCCCCCCTTGCTTTCATCGAATGGGCTAACGTAATATCCGGCTATTCAACACGATATTAAGGAGACAAAAAATGAAAAAAATTATTATGCTAACCCTTCTGGCTTGGCTATTTGCCGCCGGAGCCTGGGCACAGACCATAGATACGAAGACCAGTAAAATGCAGGAAAACATTTATGGCGGAACCATTGACGCCAAGGCCGCATTCTATCAGAAAAGGATATATCTGGCGGATTCAAAATCCCCGATTTTATCGCAAATCGGCCAGGATGCCATTGAAAAAGTATCCTTTTACAAGGCTTACAGGCAGCAGCTCATTAAGAATATGGCCGCTAACAATATCAAGTTGAAAAAATCAAGCCTGAATGCATTTCTGCTGTCAAAAACGAATAATCTCAGCACCTCCATGGAGGCATATTCCCAAGAGTAGCAATATGTTTCCAGCTGATTAAGGCTTTGACACAGCTGATTGATTATTAGGGCACCTCCTAAACATCCTATAATTGATTGTCAAAGCCTTGTAAAAAAACCCGGTTC
>PIVQ01001955.1 GCA_003354055.1 Desulfobacteraceae bacterium
TTCTAAAACCTAATTGATAATGGATCAATATATTAAATAGGCTTATATTCGATTTTACAATTTTAAATATGAGCTAGCTCAGAGGAACAATTGTAAAATCATTTTATATCATTTTGTGACTTTTGACCCCTAAGGATTCTTAGGGGTCAAAAGATACAAAATGCTTCGTCCTTGAAAATTGGTCTATAATACACCTCTTGTTTACCTAGGAATAACCGGAAAGAGATAAGAAAATAAGAGAATAAAAAGGAATAAAAGATAAATTATATAAATTCTATAACACCAATTTTCAAGATCTCTATATATATAGTATAGTTTAAATATAAATCTTACAAGAGAGAACGAAGTGGATCGGAAGATTTGTATTTAAGATATATTATATATTATCAATTATAAAATAGAATATCGAAGTATGAGATATTGTATTTTATTAAGTTATATAGTATTAATATTTTAATTAGTAATCGAAGAATGAGATTATTGATTAAGATATTATTACTATTTTTAT
>PIVQ01001063.1 GCA_003354055.1 Desulfobacteraceae bacterium
TGACCTTCAGCAAAGCTGACGGCGCCATCATCATGAACGAATATAAGTACACCGCAGAGACCATGCCCGACATGGTCGTTGCACCTGATGCATACTTTTTCCCGATTCTTCAATACAAAAAGGGTAAAGGTTACATGATCTTCCCGGAAATCTGGAAACAAAAGGACTTCGAGCAGAAATAAGATGATCTGAACAGGGGATTGAAACTTTTTGGTTTTATCCCCTGTTTTTATAAATTCTAAGATTTGCAAAGGAAGATTCCGACGTGATTGTACTCGAAACCAATAATGTGACCAAAAGATTTGGTGGACTGACGGCTGTAAATGCAGTCTCTATGACCATAAACCAAGGAGATGTAGTCGGATTGATCGGGCCCAACGGGGCCGGTAAGACAACCTTCATCAACGCCTTAACCGGATTGAACCCGCCCACATCGGGCAAGGTGACATTCTTCGACAAGGATACCACAGGACTGACACCTGAAAAAATGTGTCGCCTGGGCATGTCCCGTACATTCCAGATCCCCAGCCCCTTTCCCAAAATGACAGCCATTGAAACTGTGATGACGGCCACCATTTTTGGCAACGAGGCAGGTAAGATAAAGGACCCCATCGCCCATTCCAGGGAAATGCTGGAGTTTGTGGAGTTCCCCATGGATGAAAATGTCGTGGCGGAGCAGCTTAACACGGTGCAACTCAAACGGCTGGATCTTGCACGTGCCCTTGCCTCAAACCCCCGTCTGCTATTTATGGATGAAATGGCTTCAGGGTTGAGCGAAGGCGAACTCAAGGACATCATGAGAATTATTCAGAAGATCAGTAAAAAGGGTATTTCCATTCTTATGATTGAGCATATCATGCAGTTGATTATGGCGGTATGCAACAGACTCCTGTGTATTCAGTTCGGAACCAAGATCGCCGAAGGCCCCACCCAGGAGGTAGCCAATGATCCAAAAGTGTCACGGGCCTATCTGGGTGACGAGGAAGACGCTTAACCTTAACGAAGAGTCAATGGAGATTTTATGCTGTTAGAAGTTAAAAATCTGAATGCCGGGTACGGGTATCTGCAGATATTGCGGGATGTCTCTTTGAATATCGATAAAGGGGAATATGTCTGCATCGTAGGGCCCAACGGCGCCGGAAAAAGCACCACCATGAAAACTATTGCCGGATTGATTTCCCCTATGGGGGGGAATGTGATTTTCAACGGTGAAGATATAACGGGATTGCCGGCCTCGGTGATCGCAAAAAAAGGTATTGCCTTTGTGTCCGAAGAGATGAACCTGTTCGTGAATATGTCGGTTCAGGAAAATCTTTACATGGGGGCCTATATTATAAAAGAGAAAAAAGTCCAGAATGAACGTCTGGAATTTGTATATGATCTGTTTCCCCGTCTGGCTGAACGGAAAAAACAGCTGGCCGGCACCATGTCCGGCGGTGAGCGCAAAATGCTGGCCATCGGCCGGGGCATGATGTCCGATCCCTCATTGATGCTGGTGGACGAGCCTTCATTCGGCCTGGCCCCCCAGCTGACCTCTAATGTTTTTCAATCCCTGGATGTCCTGATTAAAAACGGGGTAACCATCCTGCTGGTGGAACAGAATGTGACCAAAACTCTTGCAGTGACAAGCCGCGGTTATGTTTTGGAAAACGGTAAAATCGGTCTGGAAGGAAAAAGTGACGATCTGGCCAGTGACAGTTATGTCCGGAAGGTGTTTCTAGGTGTTTAAGCACCGGGTGTTTAAGCACCGGGTGTTTAATCAGGGAGTTAACCAGACTTTGGAGAAATAGATTCATGTCAACAAATCATACGTCAAATATAATCAGCTGGTTGAAATCGGCACCTGGCATGTCCATCGTGATTGCCATTACCGTTGCCGTGTTTGCGACCATCGATTCAGGTCCTTACCTATTGGTAAACACCATTGTGACAGGCGGGATGCTGGCCCTGGTGGCCACAGGTCTGACTCTGATGCTCGGGGTATTGAACATTGCCATGTTTGCCCATGGCGAGTATTTTATGATCGGGTCGCTTACCGCCTATTATGTGTTCTCCCCCATCAGTGAATATGTCATGGAACATCCTGA
>PIVQ01001064.1 GCA_003354055.1 Desulfobacteraceae bacterium
CAATACACCAAGTTGCCTGACCAGGGGGTGGTCCCCAATAAGTAAAGGGCCGAAGATTAAAGGTAATCCAAAACATATAAATCACAAAACTCTGTTGAAAATTGATTTTGATATCTTTGAAAATTCTGTAAGTATATACGAATGGATAAATACCCGGACTTCAAAACCCTTGCAGCCAATGAAACCCCAAATAAAGATTTTAGAATCAGGATTCAGGATCTGGGGTCGGACATTTCCATCATCGCCCCCCACGGCGGATCAATTGAACCCAAAACCTCATTGATTGCAGAATCAATTGCAGGGGACAGCCATAATTTCTATTGTTTTGAGGGGATTAAAGAAAGAAACAACCGGGATCTTCACATCACAAGTCATCGGTTTGATGAGCCTGATGCCATAAATCTCATTTCAGCGTCTGATATTGTTATCACCATCCATGCCTGCAAAGACAAAGAAGAAATTGTCTACATCGGCGGCCAGTCAAAAGTGCTTGGGTTTTCCATCCGGGACGCACTTAGAAAATTGAATATCAAAACATCCGAGAAAAAGAAATTTGCAGGCAGGCATCCGGAAAACATCTGTAATAAAGGGCGGCTGGGCAAAGGGGTTCAGTTGGAAATATCACGGGGACTGAGAGATGAACTGGAGAAACTTCACACCCTCTCAAGGGCGATCCGGAATGTATTAAAGCCGTTGAAGAACAGGATATAAACGGTATGTTTACCCGGTACCATGATTTTTCGTAACGGCTATAATACGATCTTCCGCCTGAAAAAAGGCATCCACAATCTTTGGATCAAAGTGTTTGCCCTTCTGCTGTCTAATGACGTACAGGGTCTGCTCCAGACTGAAGGCCGTCCTGCCGGGCCGGTCGGACATGAGAACATCAAACTTGTCCGCCAGGCAGACGATACGGCCGGCCAGGGGAATGGCATCCTGTTTCAGTCCTTTTGGATATCCGGATCCATCCCATTTTTCATGGTGGGTCAGGGCGATGGTGCGGGCCAGTTCAAGAAAGCCCTTTTCAGATCCTTCTAAAATTTCCGATCCGATGATGGTATGATTTTTTACGATATCCAGCTCTTCAGAGGTCAGTTCGGGGTGCCGGTCTAAAAGCTCACGCGGAATGCCGATCTTACCAACATCGTGCATGGGGGCGGCATAGGCAATGGCCGATACCGTACCGGGTTTCAGCCCCATTTCTCCGGCAATGGCGGCACTGTACTCACTGATCCGTTTATTGTGAAGGCCGGACTCGTTGGCCCGGTATTCCATTGCACGGGCCAGGCGGGTGACCGTATCCAGAGAGGCATGCTGCAGATCAAGAAGGGCCTGATTCAGGGCCTTTGTCTTTCTTTTTACTTCGATTTCAAGCATCTCCCGATGCTTGCTGAGTCTAAGCTGATTCAGGACCCGGGACTTTACCAGATCAGGCGAAAACGGTTTGGTCACGTAATCCACGGCTCCCAGGGCCAATCCCTTGGCCTCATCCTGTTCTTCAACCATGGCGGTCAGAAAAACCACCGGAATGTCCCGGGTCGAAGAATCCTGTTTCAGACGTTGGCAGACCTCGTAACCGTCCATTCCCGGCATCATGATATCCAGCAGGATCAGATCCGGCTTGTCTTCAGCCACATCTTCCAATGCTGTTTCTCCGTCCAGAGCCACACGAACATCGTATTCTCCAGACAGGGTTTCCACCAGAATATCAACATTGGCTTCAGTGTCATCCACCACCAGAACGGAAAACATTGTATCATCTGTCATTATTCAGCCCTTTGCCTCCCCGGGTCATCAGGAAAAGCGTTGTTATTTTTTTAATCTATTCTATTTATCTTTTACCAATGGGATCATCAGACAAAACTTTTGCGATTTTCCTCATAAGCGTATCCGCGGAAAAGGGTTTGACCAAAAAACCGTTCACACCAAGTTCGACAGCCATCTTCACATTCCGCTGCTCAGACTCGCCCGTGACCATGACAAAGGGGATCTGTCTCAGGGGGTCTGACTTTTTTACATGTTTGAGCAGCTGAAGGCCGTTGACCTTGGGCATGTTCAAATCTGAAATGATCAGGTCCACTTTTTT
>PIVQ01001956.1 GCA_003354055.1 Desulfobacteraceae bacterium
GTGCGCTGTCCCATCACCCGGTTGAGGTAGTTATGAATCACGGAATATTGAAATCCTGCAAAAATATCACCCAATTCAAATCCCTCTTTGATGGCTTCGGCACCAGATTCTGCTACAAACACCGTACACATTTGACCCAGGTCGGGTGGATTTTTGGCGTTTGCAGCCAGTGATATGAATTTTTCTATATTATCAATATCATAAAAGAGAGCCTGCTCTTCGAGAAAAGATCCTGTCCCTGCACTACAGGCCTTATTCATATCGCTTTCAACAATTCTTCCTCCGCTGATGTGGACGAATTTTGCATCCTGGCCGCCTATCTCAATTACAGACAGATCTTTCCCCTTATCAGGATCTTGGCGAATAGCGGCGGTGGCATGGGCCACGATCTCGTTAAGAACGATAATCCGATCTTCAAAATCGGAAAAAACAGCCCGAAGTAACGTGGCCACGGCTTCCCTTCCGGATCCGGTAACCCCGATTGCCCGTATGTCCGGACTCCCTTTT
>PIVQ01001957.1 GCA_003354055.1 Desulfobacteraceae bacterium
GCCGACCGAATCGCCACGCGTTATCCAAGTAGGGTCTAGGCTCTGGTTGGGGGATTTTTTTTTGCTTCCAATGTCGACTGATCGCTCCTGTTGTTTTTCCAACACTAAGAATCAGCTCCATTAATTTTAAATTCTAGAAATCTCGTTGTGTCACATTTTTTAATGCTTGGAAACAATTACTCGGCACATACCGATCATTCACGCAAAGTGCCCCTGATATTTCTCAATGTTAGAAATCTCATTGTGTCACATTCTTTAATGCTTGAAAACAACTACTCGGCGCATATCGATTGTTTACGCAAAGTGCCCTGTTCGGATTATTGTTTTTGCTTATTTATAATGCGCACCTGCCCCCAACGTCTAGCCTGACCCGCTTGGGACTCAAACGCCGACCGAATCGCCACGCGTTATCCAAGTAGGGTCTAGGCTCTGGTTGGGGGATTTTTTTTTGCTTCCAATGTCGACTGATCGCTCCTGTTGTTTTTCCAACACTAAGAATCAGCTCC
>PIVQ01001958.1 GCA_003354055.1 Desulfobacteraceae bacterium
GTTTTTGGGCTCCTTTGTGGGCTATGAGATGACTATGACACTGAAATTTTCAGAAATGCTTCCCTTGGGGGTAGGGGACATTTTGTCAAAACCATTTCGATTGGTCGGTTTTGCTGCTCTTTTCACGAGCAGAGAATGAGAAAAATCACACATTTCTATTATGAGCCACTCGCATGCGCTACGGACTTGAAAGTGATGAAAACCTGACGCAAGTAAAAAGTTACGAACTTCCATGTTGATTTGTCTTGGAAGCTCGTGTACTTCGCTCGCCAGCCACCAATATGTTGCGAACGGGTGGGGTTTTTACCAACTTTTCAAATGGGTATTCCCAGGCATTCAATCACCGGGCTCAACTCCGATCACATGAATAAACAGTGCAAGGCATGTACTTACTTTCCATGTTGTTTCACAAGATTTCAAAATGATCCGCCTTGGTTCAGTTTAAAAATCCAAAAACCCGATGTACATAAAACTGTGTGCTGCACTGTAGTAAGTTTTTTCATACT
>PIVQ01001065.1 GCA_003354055.1 Desulfobacteraceae bacterium
GCCCAGGATATTTTGTTGCCGTACTTTTGTTTGATCGGCCAGAGCAGACGACGCGCCTTGTCAAGGTTCACGTTGTCAGGCCAGCTGTTTATGGGTGCCAGTCGCTGATTTCCGGATCCTGCCCCGCCGCGGCCGTCGCCCATGCGGTATGTGCCTGCGCTGTGCCAGGCCATACGGATGAAAAGTCCCCCGTAGTGACCGTAATCGGCCGGCCAAAAGTCCTGTGAGTCTGTCATCAGTGCATAGATGTCATTTTTTACGGCCGCAAGGTCAAGTTTCTTGAATTCTTCTGCATAGTTAAACGCCTTTCCCATGGGGCTGCTCAAGGAAGAGTGCTGATGAAGAATCTTGAGGTTCAACTGGTTCGGCCACCAGTCACGGTTGGACGTGCCGATGCCCGGGATTGGGTTTTTAGATGCGCCGGTTACCGGGCATTTGCTTTCTTCATTGGACATGCTAACCTCCTCATGTTTAGAGTTGTGGATATAGAATATTATATGATAACGATTATCAATTAACGGCAAAAAAATATATTACGCTTTTTCTGCCATGCAATTGCTGCAAATACCGAAAAAGTCCAATCGATGATTTAGAATTTTAAAATCAGTCTCGGCTGCGACTTCTTTTTTCATATTGTCCAGACTCTCGAGATCCGGACCAACGATTCTTTTGCACTTTATACAGATGACATGCGGATGGGGGAAAGGCTTGTTTCCGTCATAGCGATTGCTCCCATCCGGGAATCCTAACTCAAGAACTTCACCAAGTGATTTAATTAATACAATATTTCTGTATACAGTGGCAAGGCTCATTGTCGGAAAATCTGCTTTGATTTGATCATAGATATCTTCAACACTGGGATGGTCTTTACCTTTGGCAAGAATTTTAACTATGGCCAGGCGCTGAGGCGTTATCTTGTGGCCATTATCCCTTAATTTCTGGATGATGGTTTCAAATCTTTTATTGTGCTGTGTCAATTTGCGTCTCTTTGTATTAAATGATAATGATTATCAATTAGCATTTATTATCTTCTTAGTCAATAAGATTTACCGTACTAAAAAAACATGGCCCTATCCTGAAGGGATAAGGCCATGGCTCGTGATCTTACGTTGGTATAAAAGCTATCAGGCTGTATTAGCCGATAGGTACACCCCATTTTTTAACGAACTTGTCAGTATCAGATACTGCTACATGGAGATCCTGTTCTTCGTCAGCAGGCATGATGCTGACATTCAAGTGGAAGTTAAGGGGATTTCGAACTTCCATGCTGGGATCTGTATCGATGCTCAGAACCAGATCGCCGCCGCTGGTTTCTACAAGACCGTTCAGGGTTGTTTCATTGGCGTGGAAGCATTTGTAGTATTTCTTTGCAGCGTTATCGTATTTGTATACGATGTACTGAAATTCTATGGCCGTGCTGTCCAGGGTGTTCAAGGTCAATCCGGCCAGGCTTGTCTGGCTGGCATTGGAAACCTTGGCATCAAAGGTGACGCCGTGGGCATATCCGCCTTGCCAGTATACGCTTGACATAACCCCGACAACGCTGACCTTGTCACCTGCGATGTCTGTGGGATCGGTTACCCCGATGTCTGCGGATAATTCAGTGTCGCCTATTTTCAATGCGGTGATGTGTCCTACCAGGTCCTGTACGTCTTTTACAAAGTTGAATCCTTGCTCTACACTGCAGTCATAAGTTAATTTGGCCATTTTCTTATCTCCTCTATGTGAGTGTTTCTTTGCTTGGTTTCTTTCCCGCTCTTGGGAATTCTATAGAGCAAGTGGTGTGCCAGGGTGAAAAGGCCTTATTTTAAAGGTGTTTACAAATCGGTGGCAATTAAGTTGGCGGCGCGATTGGCAAAAAACCGAATGCTCAAATGATTTGAAGCAATAAAGTTGTCAATTGGTTTTTTGCAGTCAGCCTGAGCCAGTCGGTAACTGGACTTCGTCGATTTTGGAAGATGTTGCCGTTATTGCCGGAGTATGGGCAGCATTGCAGCACCCGGCGCTGTTTCTTGTATTCTTAATTGCGTTTATTTTTCTGCTTATCTGGCTGCTGCCCAAACTCTGGGCTGCCATTA
>PIVQ01001959.1 GCA_003354055.1 Desulfobacteraceae bacterium
TTACGCTTAAAGCCATTTTACCATCTCCTAGTTTTAATTAAGAATGTGGTTCAATTTTCTTTAGCAGAATCCACACTTTTCTATGATCAAGTAAATGCATTTGTTGTGCCAACTCAAATACAAACATTAAGCCATTGTTTTTAAACATTAAAAACAAAATGAAATGGGGGTTAGTTAATTATTAGATTGATTTTATAAAAGAGGAAGAAAGGGGTGACAATTTTTTGCCGCTTTATAAGGGCAAGTTATTACCCTTACTGATGAAGGGCAATAACGTGAACAAGTTTGGTTTATATATAATCAAATAATGTTAGTTTAGCCAAACGGCCAAACGTGGCTTGCGACGCTTGCAATCCAGTTTCTTGTTTAGTTAATTCACTAATAGCCTCTGCCATATCAACTTCAACTAAACTTGATTTGCTCGCTTTGTTATTTATATCTACAGCACTATTAGAATCAGTTACTTTATCAACTACATTCATTCGCCCACCCAAACTAGATTGCGT
>PIVQ01001960.1 GCA_003354055.1 Desulfobacteraceae bacterium
GATTGGTGCTGATCAAGCTAAACGGGGGGAATTTGTTGATCAATCCGTAAGCGAAATTGTTTCTGAGGTCAGGAATGCATAAATACCGCCTCACTCCTTCAGCAAAATCAGATTTAATTAAAATCTGGAATTATACTGTTGAGACTTGGGGTGAGAAACAAGCTGGAAAATATCTTCAGGATATTGAAGACAAGCTTAATCAACTTGCGGCCAATCCGGAACTTGGAAGACGACGACCTGAAATTTCACCCGGATATTATTCCTTTCCTGCACTCAAACACATCATCTTCTATCTAAACTCAGGTAGTCACATTGATATCATTGGTATTTTGCATGGAAAAATGGATATCAATATAAATTTGATGTGATTTTTACCGCAACCAACTAAGGATCGGCTCCAAAATTACTTGATCTTTTGTTTTCAAAATACCCTGTCTTTTAAGGGGTTTTGGAAATAAGTTTCTGCCCTTCAGGGTATTTAGATCAAGTTATTTTGTAACGATTC
>PIVQ01000284.1 GCA_003354055.1 Desulfobacteraceae bacterium
CTGGAAAAGATAGCCCTACAAAAGAATCTTATCACTAAAGAGCAGTGCGTAAAGGCAGTGAACGCCTGCCGGGGTGCGAAGAATATCGAAATGGCATTCAAGGATTATTTTGTATCCCAAGGCCTGATCCCCATCCCGAAGATGAAACAATTGGTCGCCACATTTCATGCTGTTAAAATCATGAAAAGAAATGCCGTATTTGGTGCCATCGCCGTAAAACTGGGCTTCATTGACAATGAAGTGTTTCAAAGAGAAATGGGCCGGCAGAAACAAGTAGCAGGGAAAAAAGCCGTGCCTCAATTCATTGGAGAACTCTGGGTTAAAGACAAAACCCTTACCCGTGAACAATTTCTCAAAACACTGCAGATCCAGAAAAAACGTCCGACAGCTACCCAAAGCCCCCAAAAGGCACCCACCGAAACCCGGGCTAAGAGAAATTCAACCGACACGAATGAAGTGAAACAGCCTTTAGTTGACACCACGCCTGCTGACGATAAGCCGAATATTGAGACGCCTGACTATTCCCTTACCAAAGAACTGCCAGGCGGATTGATACTGGAAATTGACGATAAGGGTATGAACGCCTTTATCAAAAAAACAGATGCATTTGATGATACGGTCTCGCCTACGGATATCCTTGAGCTTATAACTGAAAACGATATATTTTACGGAGTTGTCAAAGAAAAAGAACTCGAAGGGTTTATCCGGTCCAGCGGATTCAAAGAAAAACCGTTTAAAGTGGCCGGCGGCAAGGAGGCGCAGCTGGGAAAAGATGCCAGAATTGAGTACTACTTTGACACGGACCATCTTAAAGCCGGCGGATTTGACGAAGAGGGCAACATCGATTTTAGGGACAGGGGAGAAATCCCCTGGGTTGAAGAGGGCAGTCTTCTGGCTGAAAAATTCCCAATGACAGAGGCCCTAAGCGGCTGCAACATCTTTGACCAAATACTGGAAGTGCCCCCGGTTGTTGACACTCCCCTACGCTACAAGTCAGGAGCCATCCTGTCTGAGGATGATCTGAAACTATACGCTGAAATGGGCGGACATCCCCGCTTGAGTTGGTCGGGAAATGTGCAGGTGGCGGACACCTTTATGGTGAAAAACGATGTTGATTACGAAACCGGTCATCTGGAGTATTCCGGCAATATCGATGTCAAAGGCACCCTTAAATCAGGCTTCAGGGTCCAGGGACACACAGTACGCATCAACACGGCAGACGGCGGAGAAATCCATGCAGAGGGAGATGTGACCATTCTCAACGGCGTCAATGATGCCCGTATCTATGCCAGGGGCAATGTCAAAGCCAAATTTATCCAGAATTCGCAAGTTTTCTGTCTGGGCAACCTGACCGTTGACAAAGAAATTGTTGATACCAAAATTGAGGCCAGCGGGGCGGTGATTATCCCCAATGGAGAGGTTATATCCTCTAATATCATTGCCAATATGGGGGTATATACCCGTCACCTGGGAACGGAAAAATCCGTTGCCAATACCATCACCGTAGGCGTGGATGCATTTACAGCCAAAGAGTTAAAAACCATCCAGGAAAAAATTACCAAGTCCGAACTTAGAATTGAACAAATAAAAGAAAAAAAACTGGCCCTGACAAAGGATATTAAAGGATTGCATCAGGCATCCAACCGCTTGGCCCACGAACTGGATATGGCCAGGGATGAAGGATTTGCCTTATCTGAACAAGCAGCGGCACAAAAAGAGGGTTCAAAAGAGGCCGGACTCAAATCCCAGATTCAAAAAAGTAAAGCCCTGTTCTCCCGGCTGGATACGGATCTGAACCGGTATTTTGACCGCATTGAAAAAAACGAAAACCGGATCCTGGAAATGGCGGTTGAGCGGGAACAACTGGAAGATGACCTGGATGATCTCCAGTATGAACTGGCCAATTTCACGGAGTGGCTGGAGGCAAATCCGGGGCTCGCACTGGTAGCGGTGACCGGAAGGGTCACCACGGGAACCACAGTCAAAGGCCCCAATTCCTCAAGGGAAATAACAGATAAACTTACCAATGTAAAAATTAAAGAGATCCTTTCCTCAAAACAGGGAGAGGAGGGATACAAAATTCAGATACATGAAAACATTAAACGATGATAAAGTAAAAAAATTCAGGGGAAAGCTATACCACAAAAGGGTCTCCAAGCTTCTTCAGGATGGGGGTAAGGGCCTGAACCCCCTTTCCAAATATAAAAAGGATGAAAAGGGTCAATCCCTGGTTTCCACCAAAGATATTTCCCGATTTTTTTTCCGGGAAATCGAAAAGCATGGCCCCCCTTACCCGGATCAATACTTTACCAGTCTCTTTACCCTGTTTCAGATTCTAAGCCGGGGGGCGGAACCGATTTCATTTGACTGCGGGTTCAGCATTTCCGAAAAAGATATTCAGGACGCAGACAACAAACAAACCATTGAACTTTTAACCACCAATATCATCATCACCTATTTCAACAATTTGAAAACCCATAAAGGCACTATAGATACCACCCTTTTGGAACCGGATTTAAACGGGGTCATCACAAAAAGCAATGCAGGCAGAGACTACAAAACCCTGGTGAGCAATACTCTGACCACCCTGATCTCAAGCCTGGCGCAAGACAAACCCTGGCCGGAGTATATTGATGATATTAATGATGCAGACCTGATCTGCCGCCTGGCAGGAGCCAAGCTGCCGTCCATGGAAAAAAAGGCCCTTGCAGGTATCATTGCCAAATCCCGCAAAGAAATTAAAAGCTACAATGATGTCTTTACCAAGATCCTTCTTACCAGGGAGCAGATGGCTGCCAAAGAAAAAAATAAAAAGAAACTCCTTAAGTCCATGGAGCGGATGAATGACACCATCCTGGTAATTTTAAAAAAAATTGATACCTACCTTCTTTCGGCAAACCGGTTCATTAGAATTATCGGCCTTTCCCCGGGGGTGGTATTGGGACAAAACGATGCTACGTTAAAACAGAACCTGACCTGGCTCTTTCTCGGGGTAAAACCTGATAAGACAGACCGGGTAAATCTGCTTAAAGACTCAGGCATTGCTACTGCCCGTTACCGGTTGAGCATGTTGTTTGATTATCCGGATATCACCCGTTTCATTTGGACATTTAAATCCGAAGAACCTTATAAACGCCTGTACTTTGACCTGTTCCGCCTATTGTTCAGAGAGCTTGGCCAAAAAATGAAACATCTGGATATGGAGAGCAGTAACACGGACGTCAGGTTGCTGCATCAGCACCTTGCAGAGATTGAACGTGCCGTGGACAGGCTGAACCTGGAAGACGCTGATCTGCCTGAAGAGAAACAGGCGGTAAGAAATGCCTATGTGGCCATCATCCATAGGATCGATTATGAACAACTGAGCGCGGTCATGGCGGTTAAGGAAAACGTCTGCAAGGTAACCCAGGACCGTTCCAGAGAAATCATGTCACCCCTGCGATCCGCACTTGTAGGTGCCAGTTTTTCAGCTCTGAATTTTTATGCCCAGGAAGCTACGGATGCGGACGGAGCCAAGAATGGTATCAAAAAACGACTCCATCTCTATGCGGTCCATTACACACCCCAAAGGGAATTTTACAAAAATTTTTTTGATACCTATGTGGGTAACAAAGCTCAGCCCATCGCCCCAACTCTTGCAAATTTCATCAAAACCAACAAGCTATTTGCCACTGCCCTTCTCATGGTATTTTCAGATGATAAGGCCATGAAAGACCTGCTGTCCATCAATCAAACGGGCCATGCCAGAGAACTGTTAATCCAGTTGAGAACAAACAATTAAAAAAACTTTTGTTGACTTGGAATGAAATTTCATTTATTTGTATGTACAAACAATGAAAAACACGGAGCACATATTACATAATTGCCTCTACTTTACGGCAAATTCCCTGGCCCGGAAAATCACCAAAATGGCGGAAGAGGCGTTCAGGCCCACAGGGCTTTCCCCTTCCCATGCCTTTATTGTCATGCTGGTCCATGACGAACCCGGCATCGGTCCTAAAAAACTGTGCGAGGCTCTGAACCTGGCACCATCAACTGTGACCCGGTTTGTGGATACCCTGATCCACAGAGGATTTGCCACCAAACAGATGACCGGCAAAACCACAGCCGTGACCCTGACTCCGGCAGGAGTTGATCTTCTGGAATCTATTGAAGCGGCATGGAAAGGACTTTACGACCGATACAGCGACATCCTTGGCGAGCAGAAGGGCATTGATCTGACAGCCCGCCTGGATACAGTAAACAAATTGTTATAGTTTGTATTTTTTTTATTTGACGATAGTTGTGTGTACAAACATACAGCAAGCGTACTTAGTTTTTATCCTAAAAAGGAGGATCCATGGAGACAAAAACAACACTGAACAAGATAAACGCCCTCTATCCCAGCCTGACAACCATCCTGGGAACAAAAGTCGCCGGGAAAAATAACTTCATCACCATCGCCCATGTGGGCATCATGAACCACGGCACCCCCCAACACCTTTCTTTCGGACTTCATAAAAGCCATTATTCAAACAAGGGCATCCTTGAAAATAAGGTGTTCAGCGTCAATATTCCGGGCCGGGACCTGGTGGTTGAAACCGACTATTTCGGCATTGTCACCGGAAAGACTACGGACAAGAGTGAGATTCTGGACGTATTTTACGGGGAGTCGGAAAATGCCCCCATGATCAGACGCTGCCCCGTAACCATGGAGTGCCGCCTGGCCAGGACTATTGATTTTGAAACCCATGATGTTTTCATCGGTGAAATCATTGAAACCTATGCAGACGCTGGCGTTGTCAATGAAGGAAAAATCGATATCGCCAAGGTTGATCCCCTGCTCTTTGACATGGCCAGCCTCAAGTACTGGTCCCTTGGCCAGCCTGTGGCCGGATGCTGGAATAAGGGCAAGGAACTTAAGAAAAAACTGGCATTAAAATAGCCAATCCGGATATGTCACAAACATCCCGGGGTCGGTTTCGGCCGACCCCGGCTTGAATCGGTTCCGTCCGACCCCGGCATTCCCGCAGGATAAATAAATCAGGTAATATTGGGATTCAGGGTCCATTTGATAAACCAGTCCCCGGCCACGGCTGTTACGGCATCCAGACAGACAATGCCGGAATTCTGAAATTGATAAACCCGCATCGCCTCATCCCCGGTGGTCAGATAGGATACCAGTCGTTCCATAAAGGGCATATGTCCGACCACCATCCAGTCGGCAGAAGGATCCAGGGTGGCGGCAATTGCCCTGACATCATCCATGGGATTGATACCCTTAAGGACGGCCATGGGCGGTTTAAGCTCCAGGGCCTGATGATAAATTTCCGCGGTCTGGAGGGCCCTTTTCTTGCCCGAGTGAAAAATTTTAGCCACAGGAATCTTATATCCCTTTGCCACAGGTGCCAGACGATGGGTCTCTTCAATCCCTGCTTCGGATAATCCTTTTTCAGGATCCTTATCCTTGGGCAGGCAGATGCCATGCTGAACTAAAAACAAGGCCATGATACCTCCTTTTTATGATTATCGATTTCCCCCGCGGGCCTGAACCGGATCAGAGGAGTTGTTGGATCTTCGATTGATTTTCTCTTCCCTGCAATAATCTTTTGGTGTCTTTCCAGTCCACCGCTTAAATGCATGATTAAACGCACTCTGCTCGGAATATCCAACCAGAAACGCCACATCACAAATCGTTGTGTCCGGCCGGCACAGATAATCCAGTGAGATCTCCCTGCGGACCGCCTCAAGGCAGTTTCTGAAACTTGTTCTTTCGGCTTTCAACTTTTCCTGAAGGCTTCGCCGGCCAATGGCCAGCTTTTTTGAAATCGTATCGATATCCGGCCTGCGCCCCTGTAATATCATACCGTGGAGTAATCGTGAGACCCTGTCAGACAAGGGTTTCCCCAACTCATTGGCCAATCTTTCAGCACGTCTTTCAAGCACATCGAGCATCGACCTGTCTGCCAGGGGAATAGGCAGACAAAGTGCGTTCTCATCAATAACCAATTCATTTTTCTGTGCGCCAAAGATGACCGGCCCCTTGAACAGGTGACGGTAAACCTGGCGATCCTTTGGCCCAGCATGGGTAAAGCTGACGGTCACAACAGAGATCCGGTCCTGTGAAAGCGTGTTAAGCACAGAAAAAACTGTGCTCATAAGGGCTTCTGATATCTGGGGATGGATACGGGAACCTGAAAGGCCAAGGTCCCAGGTCAGGCAGACCCGGTTGTTTTCCCTGAGAAGTCTCGGCTGGAATGCCTCTACCATAATGCCGTGGTACCGGACCAGAATATCCAGAGCCGCCCCGATATCCGGGCAATTCATCATCATCGTGAACAGAATACTGCCCCCGGGATAATGTCGTACCATCTCCCGGCCCAGACTCAGCCCGGGGAAAGGATCTGTGGCGGTGAGTCTTTGCCACAGTGCATTAAACTGATCGTCGGCAAGTCTTGCCTCCCCGTCTGAAAGGATACCTTCATCCACCCCTGCAGCTTTTGCAGCAGATAAAAAATCCACCCCCAGTCGGTCTGCATAGACAGATAGAATCCGGACCAGTGCCACCGACACGGTTGTTGTTTTTTTAAGATTTGTCACATCCATATAAATATCCCACTTCTGCATCTGAGATCAAATGATTTGTACCGGGAATCAAGCCTTATGAAAAAAAACCGGATAAACTTAGGAATCGTTACAAAATAACTTGAACATAATTGTTTCCAAAACCCCTTAAAAGACTGGGGATTTTAAAAACAAAAGTTCAAGTAATTTTGAAGCCGATCCTTAAGACAAACCTCAACCTTAAAGGAGACAAAAAATGACCTCACAAAGAACCCTCCGGATACTCAGGATCATCTGCTGTACCGGTGCAGTTGCCGACGCAGTCTGGGCGGCAGCCCTTATTTATCCACCTCTATACGGACATCTCACCCGGACCCCGCTCACAGATCCCAATCTATCACTGCGTCTGGCCATGGGCATCGGCGCCTCTCTTATGGCGGGCTGGACCCTGCTGCTTGTCTGGGCAGCGGCAGACCCGGTTCACCGCAGGGCTGTCATGCTGTTGACCGCCGTTCCAGTGCTGGCCGGCCTTATTCTCGTGAGCATCATAGGACTTATCAATGGCAACACCCCGGTCTGGATTCCATGCAAATCAACATTTCTTTGTATTGTCATGCTGGCGGGATTTTTCATAGCCAAATCCATGGAGGGCACCCATGATATCAAAAACTGACATCAGTATCCGCAACTATCACATTGACAACTTCGGCCATGTTAACCACGGCCGCTATGTAGAACTGTTGGAAGAGGCCAGATGGCGGTACCTGGAGGAAAACAATCTGCTTGCAGCCATTCACCGTGTCAAAGCCTTTCATGTGGTGTCCCAATTGACAATCCAATACCTGCGGCCGGCCAGGATCGGAGATATCATCCGGTTTGATATCCGGATCCAGGACCGGTCCGACTATTATTTCAGGGTTTCCCAGAAAGGTATTTTCAAATCCACGGGCAAACCGGTGGTCGACGCCACGGTTACCAATGTCTTTGTGGATGACAGGGGCAAGCCCCGTCCCATTGATGATGAGATCTTAGGAATCTGGCCGGACCTTGCCGAAGCAGTCCGGGACAGCCATAGGGGTTAAACTATGCACCGCCGGATTTTGCACCGGATTTTTCTGGACTTTCCAACAGGCGTCCTCTATATCAGGGCTGACGCGGAAAAACTCAAAATGAGAGAAAAAATAAAAAATCAGATAACAAGGTTTGCCAAAACATGACCCCAAAATATCAATTCAACAGACATGAATTTGCAGGTTCCTTAGGAGATCTTGGCACCATTCTCCCTCTGGCCCTGGGCATGATTCTGGTCAACGGCCTCAGCCCCACAGGCGTATTCTTTTCCATGGGACTTTATTATGTCTTGTCCGGCGTATACTACGGTTTGACCGTACCGGTGGAGCCCATGAAGGTGATCGGTGCCTATGCGATTGCCACAGCCATGTCTGTCAATCAGATCCAGGCCTCATCCCTTCTCATGGCCGGATGCCTGCTGCTCATCGGCACCACCGGCAGTATGAACCTGATTGGCCGGTATATTCCAAAGGCTGTCATCCGGGGCATCCAGCTGTCCACGGGCATGCTCCTCATGGTCAAGGGCATCAAGATGATGATGGGAGAGTCAACGCTTCAAGGCCTGAAAAACCTTGCAGAACCCTATCTGACAGTTCAGACCATCGGGGCTCTGCCTATCGGAATGGTCATCGGCACTCTGGGTATTGTCACTACCCTGGCCTTTTTAAACAACCGGAAACTGCCTGCCGGGCTGATCGTCATCCTCCTGGGACTTGCCATCGGTCTTGTTCTGGGAACAGGAGAAGGGTTGGATAAACTTAGTCCCGGTCTCTATTTCCCTGCCATCCTGCCCCAGGGATTTCCCTCCGGCACAGACTTTTCCTTTGTAATTTTTGCCGTGGTCCTGCCACAGATGCCCATGACTCT
>PIVQ01001066.1 GCA_003354055.1 Desulfobacteraceae bacterium
TCAGGGTATTTAGATCAAGTTATTTTGTAACGATTCCTCATGCAATGTTAGTATCTTACCGAATCTGGGTTTTCAAATCACTATATTCCTGGTAAGGCTAATAGTACAGATACAGAATCTGTGAAAAACTTATAGTACAATTTTAACCGACCCGGCCAAAAGAAGGGCTTATGACAGATTATTTATATGAAAAAGTCAGGCAGATGATCTTTGCCCAAATCAGCAACAAGACCCTGCTGCCAGGAGAGCGTCTGCCTTCCATAAGACAGCTTGCCCGGGAATTAAAGGTGAGTATAGGTACGGTGCAACAGGCATATTCCGCTCTGGAAGACCAGGATATTATCTTTCCCAAAAAAAGAAGCGGATATTATGTAAAAGCCCGCCCGTCCCTTCCGCAGCTCAAGGCGGATACGTTTAAACCCGTCCCGGCAAAGGTTACGGTTCTTGAGACGGCAGTCTCAGTGATGCGGTCTGCTGCCCGAAAGAACCTGATGCAAATGGGCAGTGCCATTCCGGATGTCAGTGGAAAAGGGGTCCGTCAATTGCACCAGGAGTTCAAACGCCATGCCCATAAAATCCCCAACTATGAAGAGGACCCGATGGGGTACCTGCCCCTCAGACGCCAACTGGCCAGGCGATCCATCGAAAGCGGCAAATTAGTTGACCCGGATGACATTGTGATTACAGCAGGTTGCCAGGAAGCCCTGACCATTGCATTGCGCTGCATTGCCGATCCCGGAGATATTATTCTGGTGGAATCCCCCTGCTACTACGGAGTTTTGCAGGCCCTGGAATTTCTGAACCTCAAAGCCGTTGAAATTCCGGTTTCCCCTGAGGACGGTGTGGATATGGACCTGCTGGAATCCGTACTTGCGGCCTGGCCGGTTAAAGGAATGATCATGAATCCCGCCTTCAGCAATCCTTCGGGATATCTGTGTCCGGAAAGAAAAAAAAGAAAGATCCTGGAATTGATTTCAACCTATGATATCCCCCTGATTGAAGATGATGTGTTCGCCCACTTAGGATTTACAGGAAGCCGCCCCAGACCCATTCATTCCTATGACAGGGAAGGCCGGGTAATTCTGTGCGGCTCCATATCCAAAATACTCAGCCCGGATCTGAGAGTCGGCTGGATCATTGCCGGGCGGTATACCAAAAAGGCGCGAACCCTGAAATTCATCTCCACCCTGTGCAGCCCCGTCCATCCCCAGTTTGCCCTTGCCCGGTTTTTATCCACCCGGAAACTGGAACGGCACCTGAGAACAATAGTACCTGTCTACATGAAAAAACAGCAGGCATTGATTAATGCCGTAAACCGAAGATTCCCTGGAGATACAAAGATGAGCCGTCCCCGCGGCGGTTTTCTTTCCTGGGTACAGCTTCCTGAAGATATTGACGGGCTCAGGCTCTACCATGACGCTGTTTCAGCCGGCATCACCATAACACCCGGAGAAATATGCTCTCCCACAGGACGCTATAAAAACTATATCCGTTTAAATTACGCAGTGCTGCCGGCTGATGAGATGGATTCAGCCATGAAAATCCTGGGCAGGCTAATAGGTAAGCAGGCAGTTGCCGGAAACAACATATAAAATAAAGAATTATCTGGTTTTTTAAATCAGGGGATCCACCAGGAATACAGCCGTCGCCGTCAGACCTTTCTGAGTTTTATTCAGTTGATTATCCTCTGCCAGGCCGGAGAGATACGTATGGATAATGGGTCTTAGCTCCTCTTCAGACCGGTTGCTCACCCGGGAGAAAAAGGCCAGCTGATTGGCAAGTTCATTTTCCAGGCTGATGGTCTGGTCCCACTCCACCACATCAAAATGAACATCAGGAAAACACCCCATGGAGAAAAGGAGGTTGATCTTGTAAAGGATGCTCTGGGGTTTATCATCCAGGGAGCGGTCCATAATTTTTTCCCAGAGATCCATGAGGATGGGATGCTGCCGTCTGGCAGCCCATCCCCTGATGGCACACCCCTTGACAGCGCATTGAATCATTTTATCAAAGGCCGCGGGTGTGGCCACGCCGGGCGACATAAAGGCCAGGACCAGATCAAAGGATTTTTCCCA
>PIVQ01001961.1 GCA_003354055.1 Desulfobacteraceae bacterium
ACCAGATTCCTTGATTCCCCGGCCCATATATGATTAAATCGAATTTTTAAATATGATTCCCAATAAAACGAGCTGATTTTCACACAGACAGCAACCATAGGGACATCAACGATTGACTTCGAAAGTGAATGAATGAGAGACACCTTGCCTACACTGAGCGTGGATGACAACGACCGGAACCTGGGTCTGACTTTTTCAGGCAGACTGGATGCCCAGGGGATTTCCCCCGTTTGGGACCAGGCCGTACGCGCAGTAAAAAAGGCCAAGGGCAAACCGGTGCGCTTTGATCTGAGCAGTGTTGATTATCTGGATCTTGCCGGTGCCACCTTTATCTCTCATCTTACCCAGCTGACCCGTGACAGGGGTCAGGACGCAACCGCCGATGCCGGGGTTACAGGACTGAAAACGGAATTTGTTCCCCTGCTGGAGCTGGCGAACAAATCAGGCAGTCAGCCCAAGGAGGCCCAGCCCGGCCTTTCTTTTGTGGAAAACACCGGAAAAGAC
>PIVQ01001067.1 GCA_003354055.1 Desulfobacteraceae bacterium
AATCCCCAATTCCTTTCTTGCCTGGGGCTGGCTCCTGCTGGAATCCTACGGGGTCAGTGAAAATATACTTCCCATGACCATGAATACCCCGGACTGTTATTCATTCGGCACTGTGGGCCGCCCCCTGCCCGGCAACACGATCAGGATTGATCAGGATGGAGAAATCCTGGTTCGGGGAAAGGGGGTGGCCGCAGCAGGATTTTCCCGGCCCGGGGACAGATACCTTAAAACCGGTGACATCGGCCGTTTAAACGGCAAGGGGTATCTCTGTCTTGAGGGAAGAAAGTCAGATGTCTTTAAATTATCCACCGGGCGCAAAATATGCCCCCAGTCCATGGAAGCTGCCCTGAAAACAATTGCCGGAGTGGAATACGGGGTAATTTACGGTGCCGGGAAAAAATTCACCGTTGCCCTGATGAATATCCCCGATGATGTCTGGAAATCCCGGGTAAGAAATGCCAAAACAGAACTTCTTGCAAGACAACACCTTACTTGGGAAATCAGACAAATCTGCAGTACTATGCCATCCTATGCCCTTCCCGTCGCTGTTGCTATTGTCCATAACGCCTTTACTGTGAGCACCGGTGAGCTGACGACCAACCTAAAGCTGCGCCGCAGCTTTGTTTTGGAAAAATACGCCACTGAACTGGAACGCCTCTATCAGGAAACAGAAAAACCCGTTTTATGGAGAGAAAAAATATGAAACATTACCTGCTTACCGGTGCGACCGGTGTCGTGGGAAGTGCCGTATTACAGCGGCTGTTAACCTCCGATGCCAGGGTAATTTTACCGGTCCGGGCCGGTTCTTATGGTGCTTTGGCAAAACGTGTGGCAGACCTGATCAATTTTATCAGGACCGATACCGGGATTGAAAACAGGCTTTTCCCAATCCGGGCGGATATTCTAAAGCCGGATCTGGGAATGGACAGGCAAGAATATCGAGCTATACTCCGGCAAACCACCCATATTATCCACTGCGCCGGAGATGTGCGGATGAATCTTCCCCAAAAGAAAGCCTGCGACCAGGCCATGGCCATGACCCGGAACATGATCACACTTATGGAGAACAGCCGCCGGATCAGAAAAATGGAATATGTCAGCACAGTCGGGGTTGCAGGACATACTCCGGGGCAAATTCCCGAAACCTGGATCAACAGTCCCAGGTCCTTTCGCAACTCATACGAGGCTGCCAAGGCAAGCGCCGAAGGGTTGATCAGGGAAAGAATCCGTGGGGGATTAAATATCACGGTTCACCGTCCCAGTATGGTGGTGGGACATTCACAGACCGGACGCATATTGCATTTCCAGGTATTCTACTATTTGTGCGAATTTTTAAGTGGTGTCCTGACCCATGGATGGGTTCCGGACCTGGCCGGTCACAGCCTGGACCTGGTGCCTTTGGATTATGTGGCAGATCTGATCTGCTGGGCAAGTACCAGGGAAAAAGATCTTCCCCATGTGCTTCATGCCTGCTCAGGAAAAAATGGCAGTATCCCCCTGGATACCCTTGGACCTTTGGTCCTAAAAACATTCCGGAGCCACGGCCGAAAATTACCCAGATGCCGAAAGGTGTCTGCCCGGACTTTTACCATGCTGGCAAAAACGCTGAAAGCCTGTGCCTCGAAATCTGTCGGACGGCAGCTTGCCACCCTTCCCATGTTTCTGAGCTATCTTTCCACCCCTCAGTATTTTTCCAATTCACACACTTTGGAACTTGCAGACCGGGCCGGTATCTCACTGCCTGATTACAATAGCTATCTGCCGCGGATACTGAAATTTTATATAGATAGGGACAAATGATAGACAGTCGCTGGTTGTAACTGCCCGCTGGATGTGATTATCCCGCGGGCAGTCACACATTTTCTACATCAATGCCTGAAACCTATCCATGAAGCCTACCGACGGCCGGTCAAAATAGATCCCGGTATTTTTTCCAGGCTGCATTCCCCGGATCAACAGATAAAAGACGCCGCCAAAATGCGTATCATAATCATAGCCCGTAAGACGCATCTTCAAATACCGGTCAAGTGCCACCAGATAGATATGGTACTGAAGGATATAATCATGGCCTGT
>PIVQ01001068.1 GCA_003354055.1 Desulfobacteraceae bacterium
TACAAGGAAAACGGATTGTCTACCCAGGATCTGTTTCTGCTGAAGGCTGTGTATTCCTTTGCCATTGTTGTACTGGAGGTGCCGTCAGGCTATCTGGGAGATGTCTGGGGAAGGAAAGCTTCCCTGGTGCTTGGCAGCATCCTGGGATTTGTGGGATTTACCCTCTATTGCGTATCAACCGGATTTTGGACATTCCTGGCCTGTGAGATAATTTTAGGTGCCGGACAGAGTTTTATCTCCGGCTCCGACTCTGCGCTGCTGTACGACAGCCTCCAGGCTGCTAAAAAAGAAAAAGACTATCTGAAGACCGAAGGGCGGATGATTTCAGCGGGCAATTTTGCCGAGGCTGTTGCAGCCCCATTAGGGGTTCTTATTGCAATGGCAAGCCTCAGGACCCCGTTCTTTTTTCAGGCAGCCGTGGCCTTTGCCGCAGTACCTGCAGCTCTGACACTGGTTGAACCGAAGCGCCGAAAGATGAAGGGGCATACCAGTTTCAGCCAGATATTCGGCATCATCCGGTTTGCCATGAAAGAGCACAGGGGACTTCAGGCCACGATCCTCTACTCATCTGTCATGGGGACGGCCACCCTGACCATGGCCTGGTTCGTCCAGCCCTATTTTGTCCACCTGGCCCTGCCCCTGGCGTTGTTCGGAATTTTAATCCCTTTGCTCAACCTGATTACGGGATTTGTCGGTATTCACGCCTATAGAGTGGAGCAGCGGTTGGGCCGGGAAGGGACCATCCTGTTCATCGTTACGGGGATTTGCGCCGGCTACCTGTGCATGGGACTGTTCGGCACCCTTGCAGGCCTTGCGTTTCTCTTTTTATTTTATGCTGTAAGGGGAGTGGCCACACCGGTTCTACGAAATCAAATCAATGAAATAACCCCATCAGATATCCGGGCCACGGTATTGTCCATTCGGAGCCTGATTATCCGCCTGGCCTTTGCCCTTTTGGGACCAATACTGGGATGGCAGGCGGACCGGGCCGGATTACCTTCAGCGCTGTTGGGTGGAGGATTTGTCTTCCTGGCTGCAGGTCTTGGCACAGGGTTTTTCCTGATCAGGACCTATCGCAAACCTGGACCGGAAACCGAAGGCATTGAACAAAGGGTATCAGGATTATAGGTCTGTACCGGCGGTCATCGGACAGGGTAAACGCATATACTTTTCAGGACCAACAATTTCAAGGTGTTACCTTGGTACTGGCAATCGCTAATGGTACCCTGCCAACGGCATAAGTATCCAAAAATTTTAAGAATAAAAAAATGTACCAGGTTTATATGCGATTGCCCTGGGTCATCCGACTGAAGTCCTGGGAGTCCATAAATATGCGGAACCGGATTGTCAGTTCCACAACGAGGCCTTGGTCCTCGCCCCCCTTTTTTACCTCATAAACAGACTCAATTATTTTAGCGACAGGCCGCTTGCGGTAAACGATTACAGCTGCACGTCCTGTAACTTGTATCGAAAGCAAAGTCGACTCGGTTTCTGACCTTTAGGTTATGAAATATCCGGGTTAGGACATCCTTCTTTCTCTACCATCCCAGCGAGAGGTTGTTGTGCCTGTATTGGGGCCAACTTAGAGTTGACAAGCCCATGATAATGCCCTATGTAATGGTCGAACCATTACATAGGGTGGCCAATGCATATATCCAAGGATTTATACATGGAATACATAAATTTTGATTGTAAATCATCAAATATGAGCCGTGTTAATTAAAAAGGGCAAAGGTGTGTCATGATTTTTTCCTCCTTTAAATTAAAACAAAAAATCTTAAGTGTTATTATTTTTGTAATTTTTATCGTCATGATTGTTTCTTCCCTGGTGGTCTCCTATGTCACCTACAGCCAAAATGTTGCGGCAACCCATACCAATCTTGTGGTAGGGGGAAATAATATTAAAGTTAAGATTAAAGAAATCCAGCAGGACCTGTTAAAAAAAATCAGTCAGATGGATACGGTGTTCAAGGTAAGTGAAAATATTAAATTTATTGGTGATTCTAAATCTAATCTTGACCTGAGCATGACGGGTATCGCCTTTACCGACCTTGCCAACGCCTTATTTGCAAC
>PIVQ01000285.1 GCA_003354055.1 Desulfobacteraceae bacterium
TTTTTGAATACGAGAAATCCGTTATCGCGCCCGTATAAATAAATATCGCGGGTGACCCTCACATCCTGGGTGCAATAGTCCACGATTTTATCAAGTTTGCCCTGTTTCCACCATTCCAGAGCCATGAGACCATCCGCACTTTTTTCTTTTCCTATGGTTTCTTTTGCCAGGTGATCAAGGCTTAGGCGATATCCCAGGCGTTCATGGACTTTCATTAAAATATCCAGGGTAGGCAGGGACTGAAAATTATAGGCACTTAATCCGGACAATACCTTGTAATCAAATCTTACAATATTGAAGCCTATCACCAAATCAAGAGCCTTTAACCGTTCAACCAAGGCATCCATGTCCTCCTGGTAAAATACAAGATAGTCATCTTCGAGGGAATCGTAGAGCACAGCGCAGCTTACGCCCATCCGGTCTGCCCTGTGCCAGCCGCCCACCTGTTTAGCGGACCGCCGGGTCTCTATATCCAATACCCCGTATCTGATAGGCGGGTAGGTTTCCTTTTCAAGCCCCCCTCCCTCAGTGGAGCTACCGGGAAACATAGCATTTGAATTCTGGGCAGGAGAAGATACCTCTATTGGAGAAAACCGGCCATGCCCCTCTCCCTTACACATCATATCCAGAATGGTTCTGGCGGCAAATTTATCAATAGGACGGTTGCCTGACCCGCATTTAGGCGAATGCACACAGGCCGGACACCCTGTGTCACAGGGACAGTCGGCAATGGCCTCAAAGGTCCGCTGAATCAAAAGGGCTGCATTGTCAAAGGCCTGCCTGGAAAGACCAAGCCCCCCCGGAGCACCATCATAGACGAAAACAGTAGCCCTATTGGTCTGGGGATGATAGGGAATGGAAATGCCACCAAGGTCGTTTCTGTCGGTCATGACCAGCAGAGGCATAATGCCGATTGCGGCATGCTCCATGGCATGGATCCCGCCCATGAAATGCATCCGCCGGGTCTCAAGAGTCTCTCTTATATCGTCGGCAATTTCTATCCACAACCCTTGAGTTTCATAGGTCAGTTCGGGAAGATCAAGGGGAACGATTCCTATGGATTTTCCTGTGGACACAAGCTTTCTGTCATACCCGGTCACCTGTTCGGTAATTTTTAGCGTGCCGTACCCGACCCGGGTATTGCCCACCCGGCACGTATCGATGACAGTTAAAATTTCCGTATTCTTCGAAGATCTTGCCCGGGTATAATAGTTAACTATTTCCTCTTTGCCCCGGACCACGCCTTTTATATGATCAAAATGTGTGATCACATAGGTCTTGCCCCGATGAAGGTAAACCGCCCCCTCATGGGTTTCAAAATAAGACCTTTGCCAGTCGATATCGCCTAAGCTTTCTCTGGATTCTTCTTTGAAAATCGGTATGGTTCGTCCGCTTCCCCTGAGGCTGACCTCCCTGTGTGGTGATTTTCTGGCACTGAACCAGATAGTCCCGTCACGGCTTAAAAGCAATTTACCCTTGTTTGCCAGGCCGGATAACGCGCTTTGAATGGCGTCACCTTTCAAAAAAGGCTCGTCACTTTGAAGACTGAGTTCTGCTGCTGCGCAAGTAAGGTGCTGGTTGATGATCATAGGGTTTTCAGGATTTATCAGGGCGGTTTCAGGGGGCATATCAAAAAAGACATCCGGATGATTAATAAAGTACTGATCCAGTGCATCTTCATGTGCGATAAGCACAAGAGCGGAATCCTTGCCGTCCCGCCCTACCCGTCCAGCCCGCTGCCAGGTGGACATGATGGTGCCCGGATATCCCACCAGAATACAGAGATCCAGATTCCCGATATCAATACCAAGCTCTAAGGCAGAGGTCGACACCACGGCAAGCAGTTCTCCCGAGGACAGTTTCTTTTCAATTTCCCGTCGCTCTTCAGGCAAAAATCCGGCCCTGTAAGCGGAGATCTTATCTGCAAACGATTTGGCCCTTTGGGAAGCCCATATGGCGATGAGCTCGGTGATTTTTCGGGACTGTGTATATACAATTGTCCGCAGATTCCGATGAACGGCCGCATGGATCAGGGTAATGGCGGTTTGGGCAGCCCCGTCAAGCCCCCGCATCATCAGGATCTCTTTTTTTCCGGTAGGGGCTCCCTGTACATCCACCACCTGAACATCAAGTCCGGTAAGATCGGCTGACAATTGAGCCGGATTGGCAATGGTGGCAGAACAAAAAACAAACACTGGGTTAGACCCGTAAAACCTGCAGATTCTCAACAGTCTGCGGAAGACCCAGGCCATATTAGATCCAATCACCCCGCGATAGGTGTGCACCTCATCTACAACCACAAATTTAAGATTGGCAAAAAATGATTCCCAGAGATGATGGTGGGCCAGCATGGCCAGATGAAGCATTTCAGGATTAGACAATAGAACATGGGGCGGATTTTTCCGGATCTTTGATTTCTGGTAAGCTGTAATATCCCCGTCATAAACCCCTGCATTTAATTGAGGGGTAGAAAGATGAAGGGAGGAGGCTTTGACAAGCATCTGCTGAGCCGTATCCATCTGATCTCTGGCAAGGGCCTTTAACGGAAAAAGGTAAAGCGCATGGGCATTGGGATCGCAGATCAGGGCATCAATCACCGGCAGGTTGTAAATCAGGCTTTTACCAGAGGCTGTCGGGGTCGCGACTACCGTATGGACGCCCTCCTGAATCTGACGGATGGCCCGTTCCTGATGTGTATATAATCGGGAGATACCCAGGTCTGTCAATAAAGATGATAAATCATTTTTCAGACCCAGATCTGATTTGGGACCAGCGTATTTTGCAGGGCTGGCATCCATTGTCCTGTGGCAGACAATGTCTCCGGCAAATCCTTTATAGGATTTCAGACCTTTGATATAGGCATCAAGCGGCAAAGGAGACCTGCAGGTTAAAGAATGCTTTTGCCCAGGGCGGACAATGTCAGCTCAACTGCCAGTTCTGCTGTTTTATTGGCCACATCCAGGATAGGATTGATTTCCACAAGATCCATGGATCCAAGTTTCCCGGAATCGGAGAGGATCTCCATGAGCAGGTGCGCTTCCCTGTAAGAGATGCCGCCGGGTACAGGTGTTCCCACCCCCGGTGCCTCAACCGGATCCAGAGCATCCATATCGAGAGTCAGGTGAAACCGTTTCAGATGGGCAAACTTCATAATGGCCTTTGATGCAATGGAAGAGATCCCCTGCTCGTCAATATCCCGCATGGTATAAATTGTGATTCCGGCCCGTTTGATCCGCTCTTTTTCTGACAGATCCAGATCCCGCTGACCAATCATCACTACATTTTCCGGGTGAACCTTCATCCCGGGTTTACCTACATTGACCAGAGAATCGTGACCGTCACCGATAAGGGCTGCCAGCGGCATACCATGGATATTTCCGGTCGGCGAGGTTTCAGGGGTATTAAAATCCCCGTGGGCATCAATCCAGATTAACCCAATGGGATCAGTATTTACCACAGAAGCCACGGTGCCCACTGCAATGGAATGGTCCCCTCCCAAAAACAGGGGGAAGTGTCCTTTTTCAACGGCACGGCTTCCTGCATCATAAATAGCTCCGCAAATCTGAGTGATTTCTTTCACATATTTATCGTGGGCAATCTCCTCGTCCCCGTCTCTGATAGGTATAGTCACATCTCCCCGGTCCGTGACCTTGTGTCCCAATTGACGAAGCCTTGAAATCAATCCTGTGTACCGCAAAGCGGCAGGCCCCATGTCTACGCCCCGAAGCAATTGACCGAAGTCCATGGGCACACCGATGATACTGATTTCCTTTGACATGACTCCCCCTTGTATTAAAACATTCCCGATAAAAGCATAGTATTGACAGCTCATATAGCATAGAGTATGAATCCTATTCAATAAAAATCCCGACAAACCGGAGCCTGTAAATGGAACCAAAATACGAAGTCAGATCACAACAGACATTAAATACCATCACCAATCTTCTGGACCAAGGCATCACGCAGATGTCCGTTATCCTGAGGCACTCTGACCGCTTTTATCACAAAGAGGCCAGAATGGACCCCTTCATGGGGCTCACGGATCCCGGCAAAACCTATGCCCTGGATCTGGGCCGTGCCATGCCGACCGGAATCCGGCCCAAACTCTACTCAAGTCATTTGGGAAGATGTATTGAAACTGCCTATCTTTTGGACAAGGGATTTACCTCGGCTCACGGTCATGCGTTAGACCACAATACCACCAGTGACACCCTGGCACCCTTTTATATTAAAGACATCGAAAAGGCCCTTGGCCTGATGATGGACCAGGGGAGTACACAATTTATAAGAGATTGGTTTGACCATGCCATTGATGACACCATTATGGAAAATCCCGAACGGACAGCTGATATCCTGACCGATTTCATGATCGGTTGCCTGGACAATCTATCCTCTAACCAGGTGGCTGTCTGCGTATCCCATGACTGGAATATATTTCCCATCAAGGAATTCAAGCTCGGACTCCCCCACGAAGGGGCCGGAGACGTGGGGTATCTGGACGGGGTGGTTTTCTACAGGGAAGACAATAAACCTTACGCCGTAACCTTTCAGACTGACCCGGTAGCGCTCAAATCTTAGAGTTTGCAGTCTAAACCGAATAGTTTACCTTAATCGCATCAGGCCCTGTCCATAAATAGTAGCCTTCAGGCCCTGGCCATGAATACTGCTCTCACCGGAGCAGGATAGCCTTCAATGGTCTTTGTGGGATCGTCCGGATCCAGAAAATCCGTCAGGGACTCGGTCTGAATCCAGTCAGTTTTACGCTGTTCTTCAAGGCTGGTCGGGCTGACATCCACACACCTGATATCCTTGAACCCTGCCCGGGCCAGCCAGGATTCCATGGCTGACAGGTCAGGAATAAAGAAGACATTACGCATCTTGGCGTAGCGGTCATGGGGAAATAGGCAGAGGTTTTCTCTTCCGTCCAGCACCAGATTTTCAAGAACAATTTCCCCGCCGCGGCTCAGACTGTCATGGATCTGCTTGAGCATTTCAATGGGCGATTTTCTGTGGTAGAGAATCCCCATGCAGAATACCAGATCAAAATACCCGTCCATCATTGGTAATTGGTTATAAGGAACAGGCAGGCAGAACACATTCTCCTGTCTCAGATATTTCTGTACAGCCAGATATTGAAAATAAAAAGAACTCTGAGGTTCCAGTCCCAATACGAAAAGAGGGTTATACGCGGCCAGGCGGAACATATAGTATCCGTTGGATGATCCGATATCCAGAATTTTTTTACCTTCCAGACAGGGCAGATGAGGGACAAGACGGTCCCATTTTATCCAGGACTGCCATTCCGTATCAATGTCGATACCAAAGAGGTTGAAAGGCCCCTTTCGCCAGGGGCAAAGGTCTTTCAGTCCCTGGTAAACCTTTTTTTTATCATCAGTACTGATATCCGCACAAGTTCCGATACGAACAGCTATCTCATCCAGATCAACCGTGGACGGATTCAGGTCCGGTAGTTCCTCCACCACGGTTTTAAACCGCTGAAAATTGCCTTTGGCATGGTCAAGAAACTCTCTTTTATCCTGAACAACAGCTTTAATCTCATCATACCAATGATCAAACCGGAACTCCCGGTGATGTTTTAAAAATCGTTCCATGATACTATAAAGTGCTCTTTATTTAGGGCCGGCTTATTTAATCGCCAGCATAGATGTGAAATTAAACCATTTGAGCCAGACGTTAACCTGAGAAAATCCCGAAGATATTATCCGCTTTTCATGGGTGTTCACAGATTCCGGTATAAGAACCTTTTCCAGGGCATCCCTTTTTTGGCTGATCTCAAGATCAGAGTATCCGTTTTCCCGTTTAAACTGGCAATAGAACTCAAGTTCAAGATCGGAAAGCTCAGGATCCGGATGAAGGGTTTTCTCCGTGAGCAACAAAACTCCGCCCTGTGACAACCCATTGTATATAGACCGGATCAGTCCGTCTCTTTTTTCAGGACTTAAAAATTGAAGGGTCAGATTGATCAACACCACCGAGGCGTTTTTTATTATTATGTCTTCCATCCCGCAGCAGACAAGCTGAATAGAATCCTTTGCCTCAATATCATCCAATCGGTTTTTATATTTTTCGATCATCGGCAGTGAATTGTCCACCCCTGTCATGGAAAACGGGGTGTCCTTGAATACATCCTGAACAAGAATTCCAAGATTCCCGTGGGAACATCCGAGATCATAGATCCGAGACCCGGGTTTGTAATAGCGCCTGGTCATTCTTGCCTGCTGCTTCAGAGACTCTCCGTAAAAGGGCACCGATCTTGCCAGCATGTCGTCAAAAACGTCTGCAACTTTCTTACTAAATCGAAACGGGGCAATGGTTGTCTGTTTTTGTGCAAAAAACGTGTCTTTTTTCATGGCTCTTTCTTTAATAAATTTGGGCCTTCTCTTACCTTATTTTTGCCTTCAGCGCAAGATCGGGAGGATCATTATTCCTTATTCCTTGACGGCAACGCGCTGCCAATGATATCTTTCGGCCTAGTGACGTATCTATCAAGGCTATCCCAAGTAAAACAATCAGGAGGGTGGGCATGGAAATAGTTGGAATCGATGTCGGTTTCGGGTTTACAAAGGCATATAACGGTAAAAATTCCGTTATTTTCAAATCGTTAATCGGTGATGCCGCCGATATCCAGTTCCGGGCATCGCTGGGAGATGCATCTGCCACATCCAACCTGCATATTACCCTGAATGACAAGGCATATTTTTTAGGCAGTTATGCTGAACTCCAGTCCAATATTCCGGAATTCACCCTTGACCAGGAAAAGCTGGTTGAAGATTTTATCAAAATCCTGGCCATAACCGCAGCAGGCATTTGCACTGATACTAAAGGCCCGATTAATGTTGTCACAGGCCTTCCGGTCGGGTATTTAAAGCGGGATACCCGTAGACTTAAAGAAATGATTAAAGGTATGCATGAGATCACCTTTCACACCCATAACGGCCAGGATCAAACCAAACGGCTGAATATTGATAAAGTTCATGTGATACCACAGCCCATAGGCTCCATATTTAATCTTATATTTGACGAATCAGGAAAAATCACAGACCGTGCCCTTGCCAATTCAAAACTCGGGGTGGTGGACATTGGATTTAAAACCACGGATTTTTCCATCTTTGACCATCTTCAATACATTGAGCGGGGATCGTCTACAATGGATTCCGGGATCTCAAAATGCTTTTCCGTTATTGCCAACAAATTACGGCAGGAGAGCAATATCAACATTGAACTCTACCGGATTTTTAAATTTGTTGAAGCCGGAATGATCAAAATTAAAGGCAAAGAATACAATATTTCCAATCTTAAAAAACGGGTATATACCCACTCGGCATCCGCTATTGCAGAGGATTTAAACCGGCTGTGGGAAAACGATTGGGATATTGATTCCATTATCCTGTCCGGCGGCGGTTCCATTGCCCTTGCCGAATACCTCAACCCGAAAATTGAGGGAAATGTAATCCCTATTCAGAAAAATTTCGATGCCCGGTTTAACAATGTTCAGGGCTATTGCAAATTTGGTCAGTACAAATGGGGAAATAAAAAAAAAATTAACGAAACCACACCGGCCAAAAAAGCCCCTGTCAATGACAGTAAAACCCAAAAACCTTCCGATGACGACCCGTCCAAAGAAGAAAAATCAGGCAAAGGCCTGGCCTGGCTCAGACGCCAGAATTAGGATATTTATATGAACCCTGAAACACTGACCCGTATCCTGTCACAGGTAGCCAGCGGAGAACTTAAGATTGATGCGGCTAAAGACCAGTTCAAACACCTCTCTTTTGAAGATATCGGGTTTGCCCATATTGATCACCACAGGTCCCTGAGAAAGGGATTTCCCGAAGTCATTTTCGGCCAGGGAAAATCCAGTGAACAGATCGCGGGTATCCTCGACATAATGAAAGACAGGGAACAGATCATCCTGGTCACCCGAATTGATCAGGATAAGGCAGATCCCATCCTGGACAAATTTGCCGATGCCGAATACTTTCAAGATGCCCGGTTACTCCGACTCCAGAAGTCACCGCCTCAAATTACAGGGGTGGGTACCATCCTCATCGTATCGGCAGGCACCTCAGATATCCCTGTAGCCAGGGAAGCCGCCCTTACTGCAACCGCCATGGGCAATCGGGTAGAAACCATCTTCGATGTTGGCGTGGCCGGAATTCACAGACTTTTTGCCCACAGAAAGATGATGGAAGAGGCAAGTGTAATCGTGGTTGCGGCCGGTATGGAAGGCGCATTACCTTCTGTGATCGGCGGTATGGTTCAGGCCCCGGTGATTGCTGTTCCCACCAGTATCGGATATGGCACCAGCTTCAACGGCATGACCGCACTTTTGGGTATGCTCAACTCCTGCAGTTCAAATATTGCGGTGGTAAATATTGATAATGGATTTGGTGCAGGCTACATGGCATCTTCCATCAACCATGTAGCGGCCC
>PIVQ01001962.1 GCA_003354055.1 Desulfobacteraceae bacterium
AGCACTGGAAGGACTTAGTGAAGATTCAATTACACAGATGTTTGTAGAAACGAAGCCATTCAAATCATATGTAGATAAGCGACTTGATCACGGATTAGGTACTAGAGAAAGGAATCTTAGGTCTGAATTCGATAAAGAAAAGCTTACACTCTCAAATGAATTAGAACAATTAAAATCATCCAACGCAACATTAAAAGCAAATACACCGTTATCGGCTGATCCTGCAAAGCTCAGAGAACAAGCACTTGATGAAGTAGACCCAACTAAACGGGAAATACTTAATATGAGGGCTGACAACATTGAGTTTAAGAATCAATTAGCAGAAAGAACAGCTATTGAAGAGAAGCAGCTACAGGAATTAACCAGAGAAAAGCTTGTTAATGTAGCACGAACAGAACTCGGAGAAAGACATTTACCTAAATCATTAGCTGAAAACCTTCATATGTTTATTGGCTCAGATGAAGAAACAACAAAAGGCAAAATGAAAAACTTCAATACTGAGTG
>PIVQ01001069.1 GCA_003354055.1 Desulfobacteraceae bacterium
AGACTAACACACTGAAACCACAAGGTATTTATTTATTTTAAACAGTAAAAAGGCTATATTTTTCCAAAGGAATTCGCTTGATGAAACAATCGTTGAGAAATATTTAAAAGAGAATAAATACCTCAAAATTTATGGTGTATATCAAGATATCTACCTATAATTACACATGATTTTGCTTAAGGAGGCGGGACGGGTCAAAAAAGGACTAATGGCGGCGAGTGGACTTGATTGTGGTTGTTTGTCCCTTTTGACCCCAATCAAACCAACTTTCCAGTTTTTCTATGTATATAAACAGGTTACTTAAATTTTCAATTATATAAAGTGGAGATTGGCCCCGTCTATCAGAAAACCCATACTCAGGTTTGCATCATTAAAATTTCATAACCCCGTATTAGAATCATTGGTATGATACTGTTTTTATTAAATATAACGTCTTTGAAAATAAATTTATTTAATTAAAAAAAATCATTTTTGAACCATCGGCATACAACTTGCGAAACCAACAAGACAAGGGACAGTTTTTTGCTGGCCATTTAAAAATACTTTAACTCAAATGAAAGAAGAATGCTTATGAAAACCAATGAAAAAGAGACGAACGGCCTGAAGGGTCAGGAAGAAGAATTAGAAAGCAACTGTCAGAGTGATGTCCAGTTGCCTCTTGAAGAAATTGTTATTGAAGAGCTGGCTGTTGATGGTATCTGCGGGGTCTACTAGAGAACTTAGTGTTACGGGATGCGAAAGCATTCCGTAACATTGCAGATTTTAGGAATCGTGAACGCTAAGTATACCGGCAAACCCGAAAGGAAGATGAATCCAATGAAAGGCTACAGACTGGCAAATGGTGTTCAGGTTCGAAAGGAGAAATTCGGTCTTCTTTTTTATGATTACCGGGGACCAAAACTTTATTTCGTTCCGTCAAAAGATCTGCTTACAGACACATTTTTCAATGAGAAACAGAGTATTAATTATTTGAACGATCCCCTGACCATTTTAACAACATCATCCTGTAAACACATTCAAAAGCACATAAAAAACCTGCTTAAAATGCTTACAGAAAAGGGCTTGATATATGAGCAATCAATATGTTGAAACAGGGCTTTTTGCACCCGTAAACGTCACCTGGGAAGTCACCTACAAATGTAATCTTTCGTGCATTCACTGTCTTTCCGATTCAGGCCTGAAAAGAGACAATGAACTGACAACAAAAGAGTGTTTGGGGATAATAGATACGCTGTCTGCCATGAAAGTGTTTCAACTGAATATCGGCGGGGGTGAGCCCCTCATGAGATCAGATTTTCTATACCTCATGGATTATGCCCATAAAAAAGGCATGGTCACCTGTATCAGTACCAATGGGACAATGATTGACAGGCAGATTGCAAAACGGCTTGATCATCCGCTTGTCTATATACAGGTGAGCCTGGATGGGGCCTCCCCTGAGACCAATGATCCCATCAGAGGAAAGGGAAGTTTTGACAAAGTGATTAAAGCTTTGGAATGCCTAAAAGAAAGAAATATAGAAGTCAGCATCAACACTGTCCTGACAAAGCTGAGTATTTTTGAACTTGATGAGATGGTTGATCTTGCAACAGCGTTTGATTCAAAATTACGAGTTTCCAGGTTTAGACCATCGGGTCGGGGAAAGGATTCCTGGTCACAATTAAATGTATCAAAACTCGAAATGCTTGAGTTTTCAGACTGGCTGAACAGTCATCTGGGTGTTTCCACGGGAGACTCATTTTTTTCGGTATCCAGCAATGATCGGCGGTCTCTGGGTTTAAACATGTGCGGGGCCTGTAAGTTAACGTGTTGTATCTCTCCGAAAGGCGAAATTTATCCCTGCGCATTTTTACAAGAAGAAGATTTTAATGCCGGAAACATCTGTGAAGATTCATTTTCCGAGCTTTGGAAGATTTCGCCGGTTTTTAATTCTTTCAGGCGGCTGGAAATAAAATCCTGCGAAAGCTGTCACAGGTTTGATCTTTGCCACGGCGGATGCCCGGCCATTGCCTATCATACACAAAGAAAACTGGGTATCCCCGACCCCGACTGCCTTGAAAATTGTGTAAC
>PIVQ01000286.1 GCA_003354055.1 Desulfobacteraceae bacterium
ATGATCGGCGGGACAATTGGATTTGCTTTGGGCGGACCTATTGGGGCAGTGGCAGGTGCTGCCTTCGGGCATACGTTTGTGGATAAAAAAGAGGATGAGTATCTTAAGTCCATTCCGGGCCCGGGACCGGGTCTGTCATCCAATGAAGAGGCCCAGTTGGTTTTTTTCACAGCTGCCTTTTCCATGCTGGCCAAAATTTCCAAGGCAGACGGCCGGATCAGTGAAAGGGAAATCACAGCCATTGAACGATTCATGACCCATGATCTTCAACTGGACGCATCGGGCCAGGAAACAGCCAAGAATATCTTCAGGCAGGCTGTTTCTTCGCAAGAGTCCTTTGAGGCCTTTGCCCGCCAGTTTCATTCCGTATTCCGGTATCAGCCCAATATCATCGAACTGATGCTGGATGTTCTGCTCAGGGTGTCTGCGGCTGACGGCAGTATTTCTTCAGGGGAAGAGGAGATGCTCCAATCTGCCACAAGCATATTTGGATATTCCAAGGCAGATTATAAGCTTTTGAGATCAAGATATATAAGGGAAATCGATCCCTATTATGCGGTACTAAAATGTGATGAAACTGCTACCAATGAAGAAATTAAGAAAAGCTACAGGGCATTGGTACGGGAGTATCATCCGGATAAGATTGAAGCTAAAGGGCTTCCTGAAGAGTTTATCAAACTTGCCAGTGACAAGTTTACCGAAATTCAGGAAGCCTATGAGCACGTAAGAGAAGCCAGAGGCTTCTAGAATAGCCCCTTTTCCTTGGCAATTTTCATATAAGTCTCTACCAGGGTCTGGGGGGGCTCCCAGCGCTCCATATCCGGTTTGTCTTTCAGACCGATGGCATCAAATTCACAAACCGTCACACAGAGTCCGCAACCGATGCAGCGTTCCTCATTGACCACAGCCACGATGTCGTCATTGATCTCAATGGCATCCATGGGGCAGATCTCTTCGCAAGCCTGGCATCCGGTACACTGATCCTCATCCACAGCAGCCTGGTAGTTGGAGTTCACAATCCTGGCCGGGGCTTCGGTTTTTTTGATATTGTTGAGGATCTGACAGCAGCAGTCACAGCAGAGGCATATATTCATGGCCTTGACCGAGTTGGACGGCTGGGGTACAAGGCCCTGTTTTACCCCTTTTCTTACGATTTCAAGGGCTTCATCCTGGGTAATGGTACGGCCGATGCCGCGGCTTTCATAGAGAAAGGCCCCGCTGCCGAAAACCAGACAGGCCTCTTCCAGTTTACCGCAGCCCTTATCGAGCATGGTGTGTTCTGTCCTGCAAATACACGGGGCCACGAGAATTTTGGACTGGGCTCGGATCAGATTTTCAAGATGCTCGTGATCCATGATATTCAACTCGGTATTGATCGCCTTGGCCACTGGTACCACGCGAAGCTGCTGGGTTTTGTGCTCTTGCAGTTCTTTCATAAGAAAAGGCACATATTCATTAAAATCCCGGATCAGTTTCTCAGTGAGTCTGTTGACCTGGTATTCCCAGATGCCTACCACAAACTGAGCCAGCATGAAGAATTCGTTTCCATCCCGCTCCGTATAGATGATCAGGCCTTTTTGTCCCATGTCCACCAGGGTGTCGTGGATATCATCGGCAGATTTGCCTGCACGCTGGGCAACAGCGTCAATGGATTCGGGCATCATAATAAGAGAGAGGGCCAGCTCTGCTTCTTGCGAGGTAAATAGTTGTTTTAAGATGCGAAGCTCAACCCCGGATTCGGTTTCAGGATAGCCGCCAGGCGTATTGTCCAGGTGTAGGGCCAATTTTTTGTATACATCAGTCATGGTAGGGACCTCTTTTATGGCTGTGTGGGCCTTTTTTAACGGATAAAAGTTGTTAATCAATCTATAACTCTGCCAATGATATTCAGGTCACTATCACATCGTTCATAGATAAGATCAACTATTTTTCCTTTGACTCCGTGTTTTTTGTCAATGAAGACGGTGAGGTAATTGGAGGTGACTGCCTTGAACATCCCGGTTGCTTTATCTTCCTGATGCTGGACAAGCGCCTGCAGGGTCCGACCTTGGTTGGCTTTTATAAATGCAGACCGTTTGAGTTTGGCAAGTTCCCGCATCCTGGCGCACCGTTCTTTGATGGTCTCAGAAGGTACTTTCGGGTCAAAGTGAAAAGCAGGGGTGCCTTTTCTGGCTGAAAAGGGAAAGACATGAAGATAGGAAATAGGCAGTCGTTTCACCAGTTCATAGGTGTTTTCAAACTGGGCATCGGTCTCTCCGGGAAATCCGATAAGTGTGTCCAGCCCGATACCGGCATGGGGCAGGGTGTTATGGATTTTATGGATCACAGATTCAAATTCTTCAGTTGTATAGGGGCGTTTCATCCTCCGGAGTACATCATTGTCACCAGCCTGAAGCGGGATGTGAAAATGATCACAAAGAATATGGCCGGGGCCGGCAAGATCAATGAGTCCCTGGGATATTTCATTGGGCTCAATGGATGAGATCCGCAGCCTGTCTACCTGTTTCCTTTTATCCGTTTCCTTGATCAAATCCAGAAGGGACATGGGAGGGGTAAGATCAAGGCCGTACATCCCCGTATGGATCCCGGTGATAATGACTTCTTTAAATCCTTTGTCGGCAAGGCCGGTAAGATGATTGAACACCTCTACCTTTGGCATGCTCACCGATGCCCCCCTTGCATAGGGAACAATACAATAGGTGCAAAAGGCATTGCACCCGTCCTGGATTTTGAGATAGGCCCGGGTCATGCTTCCGGAAACTGGTTTGTCAAAGCTTAAGAATTCCGCATTTTTGTCAAAATCCGGTTTCTTAAAGGAAAAGGGAACAGATTGCTTTGGGAATTTTTCCTGGCAATCATCGGAAATACATTGGGCGATTTTGCCCTTGTCCTTATGGCAGACAATATGATCAATGTCATCAATCTGGCGGATCTGAGCAGGATCGGTCTGGGCATGGCAGCCGGTTACCACAATCTTTGCATCGGGATTTTCCCTGATCAGTTTCCGGATGGCCTGTCTGGACTGCATACCTGCCTTGGAGGTGACGGCACAGGTATTTATGATGCAAATGTCTGCACCTTGTTTGGTTTTTCCGCGGACAAGTCCTACGTCTTCAAGTCCTGCAGCAATGCCGTCGGACTCGTATTGGTTGACCTTGCATCCAAGTGTCTGGATAAAAAAAGTTTTCTTTTTCATTATACGTTTTTTCTTATATTACTATAGTTTTTTTTCGGTGTAACGGAAAGGTTATTGGATAATTCCGGCACCCAGCACCCGGTTTCCCAGGTAAAATACTGCTCCCTGGCCAGGAGTGATGGCATTCTGGGGAGCTTCAAAGTGTACATGTCCTTTAGCTCCCTTGCGGGTCAGTTGTGACTCCCCCCCCTTGTGGGCATATCTGATTTTTGTTGTCAGGTTTAGGATCTCGCCTGCATCTGAATAATTCCAAATAATATCATCCACATCCATTTCAGATCTGGCCAAATCTTTTTTAAAACAGACCTCCAAAGTATTGTCCGCCATATTAATACGGCGGACATAATAGGGCTCAGGGGCAGGCACGTTGATTCCACGCCTCTGGCCCACGGTAAATGTGTGCAGGCCCTTATGGGTACCCACGATTTTGCCGTCAACATCCACAATGTTGCCGGAAGACGGGCGCAGTCCTTTTTTCCGGGTAATGAATTGAGCAAAGGAGGTTTCCTGGATAAAACAGATATCCTGGCTTTCCGAGGGCACTGACGGTACAAGTCCGTGTTTACGTGCGATCTCTTTCACTTCTGTTTTGGTGGTGCTTGCCAGTGGGAAGATCAGTTTACCCAGTTGATCCGATGTCAGTCTGGATAGAAAATACGATTGGTCTTTTTTCGGATCAGCCCCTTTTTCAAGATAGGCATAAGTGATGTCCTCATCAGGGAAGGAGAATTTATTTATAATTGTAGCATAGTGGCCTGTTGCCAGGGCATCAGCACCTAATTTTTCGGCATGGGAAAGCAGGGCGCCAAACTTGATTTTCTGATTGCAGATCAAGCAGGGATTCGGGGTTTTACCGGCCAGGTAGGTGGAGATAAAATAGTCAACAACCTCCTGTTCAAAGGTCTGGGTCAGATCAATGGTATGCACCGGAAAACCAAGCTGGGTTTCAAGAGCATCCGTGTCAACGGGCAGTGTTTCATACCCTGTGGTAAAGTGGATCCCGAAGACCTCTTTATAGGCCTGTTTGATCAAAAAACCTGAGACCAGGGAGTCTACCCCTCCGCTCAAGGCTATGGCAACAACAGGAGGACTCATCAGGCAATTTCTTCCGCATTCTCACTGAACAATCCCATGGCCCTGGTGGGACAGGTCACGATGCAGCGTTCGCACAGACTACATTTTTCATTGTCAAAAAGGACTTCCATTTCAGGGCGTTTGATGTGCAGTGCCTCGGTGGGACAAACCGCAGTGCAAGCGCCGCAATGTGTGCAGATCTCTTCATCTTTGAAAATCTGGTGCTCAGGTGTTGAAATCTGAACGCCCTGGTTCTTCAGGAAATTTACCCCTTTGTTGAAACCGGACTTGCTGCCTGATGAGATTTCCAGAACCATATGGCCTTCCCGCTGGTTTGAGATCTGGGCGTTGAGGATATTGAACATGAGATCATACTTTTTAACCAGCTGGCAGACCAGCGCTTTTTGGGCCACCTCTGCCGGGAAATCCAAAATTACAATTTTTGAATACAATGGTTGTCCTCCATTATATGTGAACAAAGATTAAAGTATTTGTGCTTGTCCACGAGATTCTATATTATAGTTAATAGCAAAATTAATCGAGGTATAATATACTATAGACGGGTGAATAATCAATGCTTTAAGGATACTATAATGAATCCATTTGTATTTGAACTATCCGGTTATACCCTTAAAACATTTTCAGGCTTCTCAAAAGCCTCTATCCAGGTCAAGGGAAAAGAAAATATCCCCGAGGGTGCCGTCATTTTCTGCGCCAACCATTTTACCCGTATAGAAACCATTTTCCTGCCCTATCACATCCATTCAATCACCGGAAAGCAGGTCTGGTCCCTTGCTGCAAAAGAACTGTTTGATATCCCCGTTCTGGAAGGGTTTATGAAACGGCTTGGCGGGGTGTCAACCCATGACCCCCTCCGTGATGAAAAAATTTTGACCACCCTGCTGTCCGGTAAGGTTCAGTGGATCATTTTCCCGGAAGGTATGATGGTTAAAAATAAAAAGCTTATCAAAAAAGATGAGTTTACCCTGATGGATGATGAAAGGCAGAAGCGCCCTCATACCGGTGCCGCGGTCCAGGCATTCCGGTGTGAGTTTTTCAGGGAGCGCCTGCGCAGGTTATCCCAAACCGATGCGCCGGAATTTGAACGGTTGAAAAGCAGTCTGGGAATAGAAGACATTGATCAGGTGCTCGCAGGCCAGACCCATATTGTACCGGTGAACATCACCTATTATCCGGCAAACCCAAGGGAGAACATATTGGGCTCCATTGCCAATGTGCTCATGAAGGAACCGTCCAAAAGGGTTATGGATGAACTAATGACCGAGGGGGGGATGCTATTTGCCGGGGTAGATATTACCATCCGGTTCGGTACTCCCATCCCCATTCATCCGTTTTTAAACGATCCCTATATTGAAAGCATGCTCACGGTAAAACGCCAGGTCCGTTTTGACCAGGACATATATTCAAAGGAAGTGTCCCGCGGGGTTTCAAACCGGATCATGGAACAGTACATGGCAGATGTTTATGCCATGACCACAGTGAACTATGACCATGTTATGGCCTGTATCCTCAAGCATTTCCCCTATCAAAAAAGAGGGATCGACATTTATGAATTCAAATGCAAGGTGTACTACGCCATTACCTGTCTGATTTTGAATCGGATTTGCCATGTGTCGGAAATTTTTCAGTATAACCTCATTCATCTGCTCATTAATGACCGGTTTGATCGCATCAGTAGGTTTCTATCCCTGGCCGAAGACACCGGAGTTGTCAAAATTGAGGGGAAACGGATGTTTAAAGATCAGGCCCGGTTTCATGTGAACAGCCCGTTTCATTCCATTCGTCTGGAAAACCCGATTCTGGTCATGGCCAACGAAGTGGAACCCATGGTTGAGGCAGAAATTTGCCTTAAGAAGATTGCCCAGAAATCCAGGCGTCAGATAATGGAGAGGGTAAAGGGCAGACTGATCGAAAAGATGAATGTCGATTACAGTAAGGCCTATAACCGGTTTTTCATTGAAGGGGAATCCAAAAGTAAGCGGGTAGGGCGTCCCTTGTTTTTAAAACAGACCAATGAAATAGCAGGGGTGCTCCTCATCCACGGTTATATGGCAGCCCCCAGAGAGATGAAGGCTTTTGCCACCTATCTGTATGAAAAGGGGTTTACAGTGTATGCCCCCCGTTTGGCGGGTCACGGCACAGCGCCTGAGGATTTGGCAGGGACGAGTTTCGATGATTGGGTGGAGTCTGTGGAAGAGGCTTATGTGGTATTGCGTCATTCCTGCAAGAAAATTATTATCGGTGGATTTTCCACCGGTGCAGGACTGGCACTAGAACTTGCCGGACGGGTGGATGATTATGAGGCTATTTTTGCAGTGGCCCCGCCCATGCGTCTCAATGATATGGGATCCTATTTTGTACCGGCCATTGATGCCTGGAATGCCATGGTGAAAAAACTGCACCTGAATGCAGGTGCAAAGGAGTTCATAGAAAACAATCCGGAAAACCCCCATATCAATTATCAACGTAACCCCATTGCAGGGATTCATCAATTGGAAAAGCTGATGGATCAGCTGGCCCCGAAATTAAAGGAGATTGAAAAACCGGTACTGGTGGTGCAGTCCAGAAAAGATCCGGTGGTCAGCCCCAAGGGTACCTTAAAATTATTTAAAAAAATCGGGTCGGAAATTAAAGAGTATTACCTGTTTGATTTTGAACGCCATGGAATTCTTCTGGGAAAGGGAAAGCTAAGGGTGTTTCAGGCTGTTGAGAATTTTATCAGGCAATGGGTTTAGCGAGGTCTGGCAATGGGTTTAGCGAGGTCTGGATTTATTCAATAAAAAAAGCCGCAGCCCTCTTTGATTAGAGAGCTGCGGCTTGTATTTTTATAGCTAAGGATCGGCTCCAAAATTACTTGATCTTTTATTTCCAAAATATCCAGTCTTTTAAGGGTTTTTGGAATCAATTTAGATCAAGTTATTTTGTAACGATTCCTAATGCATTGGAACTTAGTCCACGGGCATCATCGTAGCCGGATCCAGAGTGAATTTCTGGTCGGTCTTGTCTCCGTCCTTCAGCACAACCGCTTCAATTTTGTTTTCCACGGGCATGAGAAAGATGGCTTTATCAATCTGGGTTTCATGGGTTGCCAGCTGAACCGGAAATCCGTCCTGGCTCAAAGGTTCTTCCCTGTGGCTCTTCATGGAAAGCCAGATAAAAATGGAAAATTCTTGGTTGATCTGGTTCAGGTGTTCCAGAATATCCGACAGATCCGAATCAAAATCCAGACCGTCGATCACCAGAATGGTGGGAAGGGCCAGATCCGCTTTTTTAAAGCTTTTCAGATAATCCCGGATTTTATCAACATCAAAAGTGGATTCTGTATACGAGATACCTACCTTATTGTTCTTGACGGAATCCCAGAGCCGTACCGCTTTCTGGGGATCCACATATCCAATGCTGTCTACCAGGTTGGTATAGGCTTCATTGTATCTCAGATTGATTTTTTCCATGGAATCAGACAGGCTGATATGAAGGACTTTTTCGTCTGAGAGCAGTTGGGTCAGGGCAATCTGAACCAGAAAACTGGTTTTGCCGACACCGGCTCTTGATAGAACCGCACCAAACCGTCCGTCAGCTATATTTTCAATGCCAATGGCCAATTGCGCCGGGCTTCTGAGAATGAGATCTTTTTTAAGCATAGTTCCTCTCTTCTATATAAACGGTCTTATTTGTTTTTGGCTGCTTTTTCATCAGCTTTCTTTTTAGCTATCTCTTCTGCCACGGACATGGGGACCTGTTTGTAAGAAGAAAATTCCATGGTAAATTGAGCCTTGCCCTGGGTTCCTGATCGAAGGACCGTGGAAAACCCGAACATTTCAGACAGGGGAACCTGGGATTCCACAACGGACATAACGCCTTCTTCCTGGGAACCCTGGATAATACCTCGCCTCTGGTTGATCAAACCCATGCATGAGCCCTGGAACTCATTGGGGGTCTCAATAACCACCTTCATAATGGGTTCCATGATGACGGGTTTTGCCTTATGGTATGCTTCAAGGAATCCTCCCCTTGCAGCAGCCTGAAATGCCATTTCAGAGGAGTCTACCGCATGAAAGCCACCATCTTCAAGTGTAATTTTGATACCGGTAACCGGAAATTCAAGGTTGGGACCTTTTGCCATACAGGCCAGAAACCCTTTTTCACAGGAAGAAATATA
>PIVQ01001963.1 GCA_003354055.1 Desulfobacteraceae bacterium
TTATTCGGCTCTGGATCTGCTACGAATTCAAACCCATTCACCGCTTCAATCAACATATGCTGCTGTTGTTTTTCAAGCTTGAGTTCTGCATTAAGCAGTTCCTCGCGTATTGTGGCGTAGTCATTTATCGTATTCTGATTAATTTTTAAATAGCTACGTGCAGCGCGCAGAGGTTGTAATACGTGAGTATCAAACTCACTCACTACTTGTGTTAACTCGTTTAACTGTTGGGCATTAATACTTAACTTTAATGAATCTAAATAAAGCAGTAATAAGCATAAATTGACGTTTTTTCCTTGCTGGTTTTGTAGTGCCAGCAAGGTTGTTTGTTGTCCAAGTTTTGCGTACAAGGTGCACGCAAATTGCCAAAAATGGTCGCTGTTAAGCAAGTTCATCGGCGAAGGCCTGTTCTTTTTCTTCCATTTCTTCAAGTGCCATCAGTAGCTCTTCTTCAACGTCGTTAAGCTTAGGTGTAAGCGTTGCTTGCTTGGCCAATAATTCTT
>PIVQ01001070.1 GCA_003354055.1 Desulfobacteraceae bacterium
AGTTATAATTATTAGGATAAGCTACTGTATTTCTATCACGAGAATCAATAACTAAGTTATAAGTTTTAAGATAATTGTTATTATATTTATAAGTATTCTCAACTAAGTTTTTGAATTCTTTAGGTGCTTTTGGAATTATTAATTCTTGTCCTGAAGACATAGGAGCAGCTAGTACATTTTTAACATTATGACTAATTTGTGTTTTTGCTTTTTCAATAGGTTGTGGTATATTAACTGAAGCACCAAATACATTAGAGTTATCATTATTAACTGGTCTTACTACATCAGTAGCTTGTGGTGGGACTATAGGTGGTAGTTGTCCATCTTTTTGAAGTTGATTTTCAACTTTCTTTTGTTCTGCTTCTCTTGCTAATGATAATTGTTCAAAATTACCTGAGATAGCACTATTATCCATTTCTGTAGACATCCCAAATGATGGAATATCTTTTGGTTTATTTGCAGCAGGTTCTCTACTTTTAGTAAGTTCTTCAAATTTAGATGTAACATCACTATTTACTTGTAATGTATTAACAGGTTTTAATTCATCTTGTGCTCTAATATGTTTTTGATTAGGTGTTTCAATAGGTTTTAGTTTCTCTGAAATTATTTTAATTAGTTCTTTAATACATTTAATATTAACTTCTAAAACATAATCTCTTGGTTTTACTCCGTTTTTAGCAGGATTTTGCTTAACTTGATATTTCATCATTTGATAACATAAATCTTCTTCACTTTGTCCAACTTGATAATTGTGTTTTTTAGAAAAGTAGTCGTATAATCTACCCATAATTTGTCTATGATTCTTGTCGTTTAAAATATAATTTGAATACATTATAAAATATTTCTATATTTAATACTTATATATTTTATATTTTAAATAAATTTTAATTTTAAATTAATTAAAATTATATATCTAGTAAAACTTTAATAAATCAACTCTTTTAATTTAACAACCTAATACAATCTTTTTAAAAAATAATAAAATTGATTTTTTTAATAAATTAAATTAATATAGTATTAGTATGGCCCAAATGTCAAGAACAGAAATATATCAACAAGTATTAGAAAATGAAGCAGATTTAATACAAAGAATGAATAATTTATCTACTGAAGTAAACCCGATGGAACAAGAAATAGAAAATGATTTACTTCTGCCAGAAAGACCAATTGCTCCACCATCACATATTTTATCAGATTTACCACCACTAGGACCATTAGTAAGACAAGACAGAGTAGTAAATACTGGGTGTTCTCATACATTAATAAGAGGACCTCGTAGAGGACAATATTGTAATAAAAGGTTTCATCGTGATTCTGAATATTGTAGAAATCATTATCGTAGATATATAAGTCCAATAACTCGTCCAGCAGTATATGAAGAAAAACAAAATCATGAACATTTAATCTATAAATCATGTGCTATTTGTAATCATAAAACAGAAGGTCCAAAAGTAATATTAGAATGTGAATGTGAATACCATTTAAATTGTTTCATGATGATTCAACATGAAAAAAATTGTTTTAAATGTAGTGATAAAATTCATAAGGAAGAGAAAGATTATCCAGATTGTTCAATATGTTTAGAAAAAGTAAAATTAAATAAAATTAAAACAAGATGTGGGCACATTTTTCATAAATATTGCGTTGATGCTTGGTATAGAATTGGTAGAGGAGTTAACACAGATAAATGTCCTAATTGTAGATCAGATTTATAATTTATCGTTTAATATATATATTAATTAATTATATACAATGAATTTTCATAATATAGACTTAATGTTTAATCAAATATTACCAAAAGAAATATGTTATGAAATATATAAGTATTCAACTAATATTTGTAATAAATGTGAAATAAAGCAAACTCAATGTAATATATGCAAAATATATTTATGTTATTGTAATAATAAAGAACGAACTTTGAAGTGTCATTGTTGTGAAAAAATTATATGTAATCATCATATAGAAGCAATACTTATATCTGACTCTAAAAAAGAACATTGGTGTTATGATTGTTGGCATATTGATCATTGGAAAAGACGTGGTATAGGTATTGAAAAAAAAGTAA
>PIVQ01000287.1 GCA_003354055.1 Desulfobacteraceae bacterium
GAAGCCCTGATCTTCGGCAAACGGGAAGATCTGCTCAAACTGGCCTGGACCCGGATCAGCAAAAATCCGGGCAACTACATCCAGCATGTATACGGCGAGAAAGAGATGGGCGGAACGGCCTGGCTCTACATCTCAGGCCTTCCCTTTGAACAGATCGGTATGAGAGAAGACTTAGGGGTTACCCCCGCACCTGCGCTGACCTCCGGCGCCCTTGCATCCGTCCCCATTATTGTGGGAGTCTGGCCGGTCCTTCTCACCGGTATTTATGCCATTGCCAAGCGCAAAGACAAAATCGCCAAGGAAGAACAGGACACAGCCGTTAAAGATGCCATTGATCAGGCCACTGAAGAAATGAACAAGCAACTGGGTCAGCTTAAAGATAAAATGACCAAAGAACAACAGACTGCCGTGACCAATGAAGTAAAAAAAGCACTTGAAGAGGCAGCCAAGAAGGCGGAAGAAGAGGCCAAAGCCGCTGAGGAAGCAGACAAGGCTGAAGGCGGAGACGCTGACGCTGCTGCTGCTGAAGATGCTGCCCCCGACGCTGACGCTGCCGGGAAAGAGGAGGAATAATGGATCAGGAAATTAAAGAATACCAATCCGAACCCTACAATTGGTTTACGCCGTTTAATATTTTAACGGCCATCGTTCTGGCAATAGGTCTTGTCCTGACCATCATGCGATTCACTCAGGGCATCGGTGCTGTCACCAATCTGGATAACAATAACCCCTGGGGTCTGTGGATCGGGTTTGACCTGCTCTGCGGTGTGGCTCTTGCAGCCGGCGGATTCACCACTTCCGCAGCCTGCTATATTTTCGGGCTCAAACGGTTTCATTCCGCAGTCCGGCCAGCCATCCTAACCGCCTTTTTGGGCTATGCCCTGGTGGTCTTTGCCCTTCATTACGACGTGGGACGCCCATGGAAACTGCCCTACCCGATTTTTGTTTCCCAGGGCACCTCTTCCCTGCTCTTTGAAGTAGGCTTATGCGTCTTCCTTTATCTCACGGTTCTGTTCATCGAATGGACTCCGGCTGCCTTTGAATGGCTGGGATTTAAGGGCCTTCGCAAGATGGTCGTCAAATTGACCCTGGTACTCACCATTTTCGGTGTGATACTTTCCACTCTGCACCAGAGTTCTCTGGGCGCATTGTTCATGATCGCACCGTCCAAGCTCCACCCCCTGTGGTACTCGGGTTATCTCCATGTTTACTTTTTCATCTCCGCCATTTTTGCCGGACTTTCCATGGTGATTTTTGAAGGTACCATGGCCCATAAATGGTTGCATCATAAAATGGATGACACGCATCTATCCGAAGCAAACGGTGTTGTCTTAGGATTCGGCAAAGCCGCCTCCTTTATCATGATGGGATATGTTGCCATTAAAGTCATCGGCCTTGCCGTTGACAACAACTGGCATTACCTGTCCACCGGATGGGGTGCCTGGTACCTGGTTGAACTGATCGGTTTTGTTCTCTGCCCTGCCATTCTTTACTCTGTGGGAGCCCGGGAAAAAAATCTGAAGTTCATCCGCATTGCTGCCGCCTGGAGTATTCTGGGTATTGTTCTCAACCGGTTCAATATCTCCATGGTAGCCTTCAACTACCATCTGCCCGCAGCTGACCGCTACTTCCCCTCTATCGCTGAAATCGGAACCACCGTTTTCATCGTGTTTGTGGGAATCACCGCCTACAGGATAATTACGGCTAAAATGCCGATACTTTACGAACACCCTGACTACAAAGAAGAGCATTAATAAGGAGGCTTACAATGGAATTTTTCACGCTCCATGATTTTATGACATATTCCAAGGGGATCACTTACCTTGTGATGGGCGCTATCCTGGTTTTCATGCCGCTTTACTGGCTCTATCTCACAGACCGGGACGACTAAGCTTGCACATGGCGACATTGCGGAATAAAAAGACCAAACGTTTAATCTATTAGGAATATGGAGGCAATAATGCACGGATTATTAACAGGACCCTTGTTCTACCTCTCCCTCGGGGTCTGTGTAATCGGAATGATAGTTCGATTTTACCAATACTTCAACGGCCTTTCCTGGCAGCTTGACAGGGTAGCCTATAAAGAATACCCGGCCATGGGACTCAAAGGGGCCTGGCGCTCCATTTACAAATGGCTGATTCCCTACGGAACTTATGGCTGGAGACAACAACCCGTCATGGCAGCGGCCTTCTTCGCCTTTCATATCGGCGCGGTCAGTATCCCCCTGTTTCTGGTCGGCCATAATGTCTTTCTTAAGGACAAACTGGGATTTTCTCTGCCCACGATAAGCTCTGGTGCCGCAGACATCATCAGCTGGATCGCCATTGTGGGCCTTTTGTTTCTGACTCTGCGGCGCCTGGTACTGCCTGAAGTCCGGATTATGACAGACAAAAAAGACTGGGGCGTGTTGCTGCTCTCTTTTGCTCCTTTTGTCACAGGGCTGCTTGCCAGGTATCAGATTGGAGACTATTCACTCTGGCTGAACCTGCACATCCTGTCAGGAGAACTTGTTCTGCTGGCCATCCCCTTTACAAAACTGTCCCATGTATTCCTGTTTTTTGCCTCCCGAGCTCAGCTTGGAATGGATTTTGGCATAAAAAGAGGCGGAACCAAAGGAAGCAAATTTGCCTGGTAGTAGCGGCAGCGGCATTTGTATTAACACCAGCATTTAAGGAGATCATCCATGCCGGAAGGAACATATTGTAATAAAACCCCTATTGATACTGCAGAGGGCATCACAGACCTTTTGTCAGACAAAAGCGGCGCAAAATATTATGAAGAGATGAAACACATTGAAATTGATTCTGATCTTCTGTGGAAAACCATACAAAACACCTGCAAATCCCGTATTCGGACATGGCTTGAAATCTGTGCCCACTGCGGTATGTGCGCAGATTCCTGTTTTCTATACCTGGCCAACGACCGGGTACCGGAACAGGTCCCTGCCTATAAGATCCAGTCCACTCTGGGTGAGATAATCAAGAAAAAGGGCAAGGTCACCAATAAATTCATGCGCGATGCCATGAGAACTGCATGGGCTAAGTGCACCTGCTGTAACCGCTGCGGCTCCTTTTGCCCCCACGGGATTGATACCGGCATCATGTTCGGTTATCTTCGCGGTTTGCTTTATCAGCAGGGATTTGTGCCCTGGGAGATGAAAATCGGTGCGGGCATGCACAGGGTTTATAATGCCCAGATGGACATCACCAGCGAAGACTATATCGACACCTTCGAATGGATGGTGGAAGAGTACGAAGAGGAATATCCGGGACTTACCGTCCCTGTGGATGTAGAAGATGCCGATATCATGTACACGGTTAATGCCCGTGAAGCCAAGCATTACCCCGAAGATCTTGCCGAAGCTGCCATCCTCTTTCATATTGCAGGGGAAAAATGGACCGTCCCGACCAAGGGATGGGAACTGACCTCTCTGGCCATGTTTGCCGGTGACTGGGCAGCCTGCAAAATGCAGGTGGAAAGCGTTTATGATGCCATGAACCGACTGCGCCCCAAACGGATGATCGGCACCGAGTGCGGTCATGCCCACCGGGCAACGGTTGTTGAAGGACCCTATTGGGCAGGGCTTAAAAGCGGCAGACCCCCGGTGGAATCCATTCATTATATTGAATGGCTGGCTGAGGCCCTGAGAACAGGAAAGCTGAAGATAGATCCTTCAAAAAGAATCAAAGAACCGGTTACCCTTCAGGATTCATGCAACTACGTCCGTAACCACGGATTAAGAGAAACCGCAAGGGAGATCATCTCCTATATTGTAGAACCCGGTTACTTCGTTGACATGAGCCCCAACAAGGAACATAACTTCTGCTGCGGCGGCGGCGGTGGTTTCAACGGCATCGGATACTTCAGAAAAGAGCGTAATGTCGGACTCAAGGTCAAACGGGACCAGATCCTGGCCACAGGTGTCAAACTTGTTATTGCGCCCTGCCATAACTGCTGGGATGCAATCCGTGATCTTGAGGAAGAGTTTGAAATCGGTATCAGATGGTCTTTCCTGAAACCTTTGATCATCAAGATGCTGGACATTCCCGATCACCTGAAGCCCCAAGACGAAGACGAGTAATTCCGTCTCATTATTGTCGTTCATCTGTCCGGTTCAAGGCTGCACGCCTTGAACCGGACAAGATAAATCTACACACCATAGGCATGTGAATAAAATGAGGCTCACCACTAAAAGTCGCTACGGCACAAGACTTATTCTTGATCTCGGGGTTTACGGCGCAGACAAACCCGTTCCCTTAGGAGATGTATCCAAGCGTCAGAATATTTCCTTAAAATATCTCGAACAGCTTACGGTAAAATTAAAAAAAGCAGGACTAATCAAGAGTCTTCGGGGTGCAACCGGCGGCCACATGCTGGCCAAACCTGCGGATCAGATTACAATCGGCATGATTGTACGTACCCTGGAGGGCAAAACCCAGATCACGGATTGCGCCGATGATCAAAAAAATGCCTGCGGCGTATGTAACAAAGCCGGCGATTGCCTTTCCAGATGGGTCTGGGTGGAAGCCTCCAATGCCATGTTCGAACGACTGGATGCCATTACGGTGGACCGCCTTCTTAAAATGGCCAATACATCTCCTGAGCCCAGTTGCAGTGGAAAGCACAAGGACGGCGAGAAGAGCAAGAAAAGTTAAAAGCGAGAAGAGCTGCTGCTCTCGCTGTTCCAGCTGATCTCGCGGATCTCGCTTTTATTTTTTCTTCTTCCCCGACCGAGTCATTATCTCCAAAATCACCTCATCAGTCTGCTCCATACCGGATCTGGCCAGCTCACCGATATTGGCGATGGTCGCTTCCACATCCTCTCCTACTATTCCGTCTCCGAAATCAAGGGATTTGTGATTAAAGGAAAGAATGGCTCCGTCAAAGGCGGAGTAAACCCCTGTGGCTATTTTCATTGCGCAGGATGCCTTGGCACCGTCACAGATCACTCCGGAAATATTGCCAAGGGTATTAACTATGGCAGACCCCACAACAGAATAGTTCCCTCCCATGAGAAAGGCCAGAGCTCCGCTCACAGCAGCGGAAGCACAGATTACCCCGCAGAATGCGGACAGCCTGCCGACACGGGTTTTGATATGCACCGTGGTTAAATGAGAAAAGAACAGGGCCCGAATCAGGGTATCTTCATCAAGGGAGTTGTCCCGGGCATACTGGATCACTGGAAGAGAGGCGGCCATGCCCTGGTTGCCTGAACCTGAAGTGGTCATCACGGGAAAGGGGCAGCCGCTCATGCGGGCATCACTGCCGGCAGCTGCCAGGGAGGCAGCCCGGTTACGATTGTCATCCCCGTAAATTCCGTCCCGGATACTTTCCCGTATGCATTTTCCTAAGTTTACCCCATAGCTGCCGCAAAGCCCTTCCTCGGCAATACGGGTATTCAGGGATATCACCTCCCTGAACATGGGGCGAATGAGGGTGAGATCCAAAGACTTGGCCATATCATAGATCAATTGGATGGATAAAATTGCACGGTCTGTTAGGGAGGAATTAAAATCCGTATCTTTACAGGTCCGGCTTAAGACCACCTGACCGTTGCGGGTGACCTCTGTGACATTGGTATGGGTATGTTTCACCTCCACACTGGCTGAATTTTCACCTGATGTGGCTTTAATTCTGATATATAATTTGATCTTTGTCGGTTCATGATTTACCTCAACCCGGTCCTGTTCGACAAAGGGACGGACTTCGTCCATATCTTCCGGACCGACATCTGAAATCACCAGCAACTCCTTATCCGGGTCTCCGGCCAGCGCCCCCATGGCGGCTGCAACCTCAATCCCGGCCATACCGCCGCTGTTGGGCACAATCACACTTTTAACGTTCTTGATCATATTACCGGAAACCCAGACCTGCAAACGTTCCGGCGTCTCTCCGAGCACCTGCCGGGCTTTGGCAGCCACATAAGACAGGGCAATGGGCTCGGTACACCCTTCGGCCGGTACAACCTCTTCTTTTAAAATTCCTAAAACCTTGTCGATGGTTTCCTGGTCAAAACTCATTAATTTTACCGGCCAACCGGCCTCCTTTTATCTATAAAATATCGTAATGCTGCTTGATCGATGTGGATAGAAGCCGCATCGAAAACAGGACAAATCAGTCAGAAACACGTTCCAGGATATACAGCCCCACGATCAAATGGTTGGGGTGCAGCCCCTCCGCAGGTTCAGAAATATGCCGAATTTGCGCCTTGAGATTCTCCGGGGCCAGGGTGGCATCCCCTTTGTGGAATTTCAGGAGGACCTCTTGCCCCACCTCAATATAGCGAAAAATATTCGAATCTTTCTGAACCAGAATGCCAAGGCCTGAAGTGGACCAGTCCTTGAGGCTGAAATGGTAGGTCATGGACTCTTTGGATGGTTTGAATTCAACACTTGCGCCTTTAGCAGCCGCTTCCCGGATCTCTGACCGCAATTCCCCGTTTGGGGTATTTTCTTCTATGTTCATCATCTGCCTTCTTTCGTATTCAAAACCAGGTGGGTACTGGGTTATTTTATTCTCATTTTCCCCAACAAATCAACTATTTGTTTTAATTGCCCCTCTTCAAATGGAATTTTCCGGCATTTTTTTTATAAAAAACCATAAAAAAGGACCGGAAAACAACTTAGAATTAGTCCCCTTTGGACCGCTATTTTCAAATCAAATAGAATACAATTAAATAATCGTTTTTTTCTATACAAAGCATTGACAGCCCTATGTCCACTTTATATACTGCTCTATCAAATTGCATAATCCGCGAAGAATGTACTTTTCCGCGGTATAACGTATGGAGATGTAAGACTTTTAACAGCATCAAGGAGGTGCCCGTGAAAGACGAACAATTGTTGCCGGAAGCGCAACAGAAGAAAACAGGAGTTTCCAGGAGGAACTTTCTGAAAACCGTGACCGGAACAGCTGCCGGAATCGGTATTTCGCAAATGGTTAATCCTGCACTCATCCAGGCCCTGGAAAAAGGCCTGAAAAGACACCCGGTTATCTGGGTTCAGGGACAGGGATGCACCGGTTGTTCAGTTACTCTGCTGAACTCCACATCCCCCCCAATTGCAGATATCCTTCTCAAGGTCATCAGCCTGCAGTTCCATCCCACGGTTCAGGCCAGTGAAGGTGAAATGTCCTTGGCAAATCTCTTCGACATCGAAGAAGAGTACAAAGGCCGTTTTTCTCTCGTAATTGAGGGTGCGATTCCCACGGCTGAAGACGGGAAATACTGCGTTGTCGGTGAAGTTCACGGCAAAGAGATCACCATGGTTGATCTTGTTAAGGAACTGGCTCCGGATGCAGGTTCAGTGCTTGCCATCGGTACCTGTGCTGCTTACGGCGGTATTCCTGCTGCCGAAGGTAATGTAACCGGCGCCACCAGCGTTATGGACTTCCTTAAAGCTGAAGGCATTAAAACACCTGTAGTAAATATCCCGGGTTGTCCTCCCCATCCGGACTGGATTGTTGGATCTTTGGTTCACCTGCTGGAAAAAGGGATTCCCGAGCTTGATGAAAACGGACGCCCCACCTTGTTCTTTGGTGAAAACATCCATGACAACTGCCCGAAACTTGACCTGTACGATGCCGGTGAACTGTCAGAGACCCTGTCAGATCCCAAAGGTTGCCGTATGGATATCGGATGTAAAGGTCCGGACACCTATGCAGACTGCTATAAGAGAAAATGGAATGGCGGTGTGAACTGGTGTGTGGAAAATGCGGTTTGCATCGGCTGTGTTGAGCCCGGTTTTCCCGACGGCTCCTCACCCTTTTATGAACCCGCTTAATATCCGAAATTGATTAAACCTTAAGGAGGTTTTATTATGGCAGGCTGTAAACCACAGGCTGAACCGGCCGGCAGCAATAAAAAGATTAAGATCCATGTGGATCCGGTCACCCGGATCGAGGGTCATCTTAAAGCAGAAGTGGAAGTAAAAGGCGGGGTTGTTGTAGACGCCAAACTTTCCGGCGGTATGTACCGCGGTTTTGAACAAATCCTTAAAGGCAGGGACCCCAGGGATGCCCCCCAGATTACCCAGAGAATCTGCGGTGTTTGCCCCACGGCCCATGCAACGGCATCTTCTCTTGCCCTTGACGATGCATTTGGTGTTGAACTGACGGATAACGGACGGATTGCAAGGAACCTGATCCTGGGTGCCAACTATCTCCAGTCCCATATCCTTCATTTTTACCACCTGGCAGCGTTGGACTATGTAAACGGTCCTGATACAGCTCCGTTCATCCCCAGATATGGGAATAACGATATCCGCGTTCCCAAGGAAATCAATGACGTGGCCGTAGGCCAGTATCTTGAAGCCCTTGAAATGAGAAAAATCTGCCATGAGATGGTAGCCCTTCTCGGCGGAAAAATGCCCCATGTACAGGGTATTGTTGTGGGCGGCTCCACTGAGATCCCCACCAGAGAAGCTCTC
>PIVQ01001964.1 GCA_003354055.1 Desulfobacteraceae bacterium
TGGATGTTCCCTGCCCAGGATGAACATTGGGATTACCTTCTGAGAAACCGAATTCTATTAGCTTATCAGCTTCTGGTGCTCCCTTGGATACAAAAATAAATACATGATCTAATTCTAAACTCATCGAATGTTTCCTGGTTTTTTAACTGGCCGGATTTCTTGATGTGTAATTCGACCTAAATCTGCGGCTTGTCTGCAGCATTTGATTTGTGTGTGCCGGGCACGGCACATGTTTATAGTGAAATGACTGAGGGCTGCTCCACCCGCTGGATTTCCTCGCGGCGGCAGAGCACGTGGACGCGCCAGTCGATGACGATCTGATATCCGGCTCGCGTCTGCCCAACCGGAACGGCGGGATTCTCGAAATGGCCTATGCGAACCGCCCTCAACGAGGCGAGCCTGAAGGCAACCCATCCAAATTTCTGGTCGTCGCAGCGATCGGGGCACTCCCGGTCATAAACCGCATTGGCCTCGTTCGAGGCATTTAGATAGGCCTATAGGA
>PIVQ01001071.1 GCA_003354055.1 Desulfobacteraceae bacterium
GATTAAAAGGGTTGTTTTGGTGGGCGATGCAGGGCTTGAACCTGCGACTTCAACCTTGTAAGGGTTGCACTCTCCCAACTGAGTTAATCGCCCAAAAGCAGGGAGTTTATATCAACCATAGCAAAGAGTGTCAATCCAAAATAAGAATTAAGCTTCTTAATTCATCTGCACCCCATAGCTGTTCTCGCGGCTCCCGCGGTTCGAGCCGTTCCCGCTAAATTACCAATTGCTGACTGATCAAAATTGTCATTGACAAAAACCAGGTACCCGCCCTATTGATAGGATATGGAACGATTTTATAAAGAACGGCTTCACGTTCAGAAAAACCTGATAAAGAAGACCGCACCATTGACGGAAGTGAACAAGATCATTGAAATGGTCAGGGAAGAGATTCGCAAACTTATTCCCAATGCCATGGAGGTCTGTATCCTTCTTCTGGATCCGGATGCCCAGACATATACCCGTCCTTTGCAATGCGCGTTGTATGAAACGCCGGTGGACTGCCAGTCCTGCAAACGGGACCGGCCGGCTGTTCAAAGAGCCATTACCCGGAAAAAGCCGGTGGTGATCCAGAATAGTGAACCTGTAAAACGACTGGATAATTCAAAGGTGGCGGTAGGATCGGAATGTGCCATACCCGTATTTGTCGAAGGAAGTGTATTGGCCGTGGTCAGTGTTGTGATCCAGCCCCTGACCCGGTTTTCAAGGCATGATTTTTTTCTGGTCAAAGATGTGGCGGAAATACTGGGCACCTTTATATTGACTGCCAAACGCCAATGGGAGATGACCCAGGAAAAGATCCGGATCAGCCGGATGCTGGCCCATCTTTCTCCCTTTGTTCCGGAATCTGTGCGGCATATCGCAGATAAGAATCCCGATCTACTTGTCCAGGAAAAGGCCCGTAAAGACATCACCGTACTTTTCCTTGACCTGGAGGGCTACACCACGCTTTCAGCCGACTGGCCGGAAGTCGAAGTCAACGCCGTCATCGAAAAGATGTTTTCCAGTTTTGTGGATCCCATCCACAGATCCCACGGAGATATTAATGAAACAGCCGGAGATGCATTGATGATCATCTTCAAGGATCATGAGCCCGGGACCAATGCCATTAATTCCGTCAAAGCGGCTTTTGAAATAATGGAGCAAAACAGGATTATAAATCAGTCTCTGCCAAAGGATATGGATCCCATCGATGTGAATATCGGGATTAACTCGGGGAGCGCCCTGGTGGGTATGACAAGATTTAAAGGCACCCTGAACACCCGGATGACATTTACAGCCTCAGGATCGGTCACAAATATTGCGGCCCGTCTGTCCAACCATGCCAAAGGCGGGGATATTCTGATCGGAGAAGAGACAAAGAGGATGATTCAGGACCTGTGGCCGGTATATGATAAAGGGGCGGTTCTTCTTAAAGGATTGAAAGACCCGTTCCATATTTTTTCCATGTTGAGATCTTGAATCTGAAGGAGGAGTCAGACTTTTTCCGAAGAATGGGGCTGTGAAGTGAGGCTAAACGCATCTATCCCCGTGCAGACCAAAGTCTGCCCGGGGATAGATGCGTTTGGGAAAGATCAGTAATTTGTGATCAGACCTTTTTCGTAGCCTTGTTTTCCCATTCCTGGATTTTTGTGGTGTCGTATATTTCCTCCCATCCGGTGATCATGCCTGCAATATGGCTGAACAGGGAGTGACCTGTGGTGGTCATGTATACGTGGATAATCAAAAAGTTTACCAGCATGAATGCCATAAAGGTATGGATAATGGCCAGAATTGTAAGGTCCATACCGCCGGGAATGATATTGTACAGATAATAGAGCAGTCCTGTAATCATCTGTACGGGCAGCAGCATGGCCGATATCCCAAGGTAGGTAATCCGCTGAAGAGGGTTATGTTTGGCGCCTTTGGATTTTTGAACCGGATGTTCCCGGCCCTTGAAAATACCGTATGCATAGTATAACACTACATCAAGCAGTTTTTTGGTGGTGGGGATATACTGCTTCCATTCTCCGGTGGTCAACAGCCAGAAAACAAAGAAGGCAAATAGGATCAGCCAGGTCAG
>PIVQ01001965.1 GCA_003354055.1 Desulfobacteraceae bacterium
TTTTACCAAAAAAACAGCCTTTACAACCTGCTATAGCCATATTTTACCCTAAAAACACCTAAAAAAGTGGGGGACAGTTAATACCAATGTATCAAGGGGCTTTGCCTGACGGCAAAAAACAAAAGCAAAAAAAGACCTTCAATTAATAGATTAAATTAATAGATAGATAGCTATTTATATACCTACTTATTCCTTGTTTATTAATTATGATTGTATACCTGAAATATATCAAGAAGCTGTAATAATGTACCCTCTCCCACAAGATGAAGGATGAACGAGTATATAATACACCATATAACGCATTTTAAGGCACCATATTCGCAGTTACTTTGTTTTTATAGTGATATACCCATCTACAAGTTTTTAGGGCTTAGAACGGCTCTTTCTTTTCTTTTTCTATCTCACCTTTAAGCCTGCCAATCCATTCTACGATTGATTAACTGCTCCTCTAAAAATTTTAAAATTCTCTCGTGCTATACATTCTTCCTCTTTGGCTCTTTC
>PIVQ01001966.1 GCA_003354055.1 Desulfobacteraceae bacterium
TATGTTCGTTACCCCGCTGTCATTTCGACCGGACACGGGCTTTGCCGGGGCCGACCTTCTGTGCTATAGACCTTCAGATAATGATTTTGAATTTTGGTACTTGTTTAGCTTACTCAGAAAAATGTAGTATATTCGTAGCGAGCGTCCTGTGAATGCGAAAACAATGAAATGCTAACGGGGGGTCCGGGGGGCCAAGGCCCCCCGGCGGGGTCCAGGGGCGGCGCCCCTTGTGGGGTTTGGGGCGAAGCCCCAAGGCAAGTACAGTGCGACGGATAATAGCAATCCTGTATGTGGCGATTGATATCGAATTATCGATACGCGTAGTATCAGCGATCCGTCGCACGGTATTCTGACTCGCTGAGCGAAGCGAAGCGGTCAGACGTAGTGGAAATAACTTGGAAAGGATTAGCCAAGCGTGAACAAGTTTTTACAAAACCGTTGTATACATCATAATATTGTGATCTTTTTCAAATTACTTATCTGAAGGTCTATACCAATACG
>PIVQ01001072.1 GCA_003354055.1 Desulfobacteraceae bacterium
ACTGGCTTAAGTGGAATCTGCGTCCTTGAAATGATAAGAAAGGACGCATGCAAATGGGAAAAAAACGCAGAACATTCACGGATAAATTCAAGGCCAAGGTGGCGGTTGACGCCATCAAGGGTATAAAGACTCTCAACGAGTTGGCTTCGGGATATCAAGTTCATCCGAATCAGATCTCAGATTGGAAGAGGCAGTTGCTTTCAAATGCGCCGGATCTTTTTGCGGCAGGCAAAAAGAAGCAGGCTAAAACGGAAGAGGAGTTGACGGCTCCACTTTACGAGGAGATCGGGCGGCTAAAAATGGATATCAAGTGGCTTGAAAAAAAGTTATGAGCCTGCCGCTTTCTACACGTCGGAGCTGGGTGGAGCCCTGTCCCGATTATTCGGTTCGACGACAGTGTCGGCTGGCAGGCATTTCCAGATCCGCGATTTATTACGAGCCCGTCCCGGAACCCGCCGAGAATCTCCTCCTGATGCGTTTAATAGACGAACAGTATATGAAGCGGCCTGAGTTTGGTTATCGCCGCATGACGGACTGGCTTCGAGATGAGAAGCATGAGGTGAATTACAAACGGGTCGCCCGGCTCATGCAGCGCATGGGACTTCAGGCCATAACGCCCGGGCCGCACACGAGCAGGCCCGCGCCGGAGCACAAGATATACCCGTATTTACTGCGTAACATGGTCATCGAGAGGGTGAATCAGGTATGGAGCACAGACATCACCTACATTCCAATGCGCAACGGATATATGTACCTGACCGCCGTGATCGACTGGTACAGTCGCTATGTGCTTTCCTGGGAGCTTTCCAACTCCATGGAGAGCCTGTTCTGTATTGACGCTCTTGAGTGCGCCTTGACGAAAGGCACGCCAGAAATTTTCAACACAGATCAGGGCGCACAATTCACGTCGAATGGTTTCACCAGCGTCTTGCTCGACAATGAGATCGCCATCAGCATGGATGGGCGCGGACGAGCCTTGGATAACGTATTCATCGAACGCCTGTGGTGGTCGGTAAAATATGAAAAAGTTTACCCGCAATCCTACGTCGATGGTCACTCTTTGTATCAGGGATTAAGCAGCTACTTTGAGTATTACAACAACGAGAGAAAGCACAGTGCTCTGGACAAACGAACCCCGGCTGAGGTATTCATGGAAGGAGCAGTCAATATATGATCGCAAGTGATGCCGTCGCTTCGCTCCGCCCTCGGCCCTCCGGGCCGCCCCTTCGGGGCCGGGCTCCGCAAAGCGACGGCATTATACAGGGGCGGCCTTTTGGGCCGCCGGAACACGGAACAGGGAACCGCAGGTTCCACCTTAAATTCGCCGATCTGTGGTTTAAGTTCGGGGGGCGGCGCATACTTCAGGGGTGCACACAAAGTCAGGCGTTGAATGCTGATTTTTCGACGAGAGGTCCGGAAATGAGGTGTTGTTTGCCGACTTGAGGCTTTGGTGAACAACATTTTTAGTGGTGCTTTAGCTCTGTGATTGTTTTAACCCAATAGTTTTGTGGTACGTTTGTGGTATGTTCGTGTTCAGAACAGTTGATATTTTTGCGATCAGGAAAAAGCAAATGGAAGCATGCTGATAAAGCAGAACCCCGCCATCATTGACGATGGCGATGTTTTAAGGTGGTGGGCCCGGAGGGACTTGAACCCCCGACCAAGAGATTATGAGTCTCCTGCTCTGACCGACTGAGCTACGGGCCCGAAAGGAGATGAAGATAGTCTGCCTCTTTCAGCGACGCAAGCTCTACACGTAAACTTCTGCGGTTTGTCCGTTGGGGGCCCGCGTTTCCTCAAAAATAAATGACACCGTAGCGCGGCGGATTTAGATTCGTTGAACTGCATGCTTAGTACCTTACTTTTCAAAATCCATCATGTTTACACAGCATTTATGCTGTTGCCATAGCCGGAAGAAGTACGCGTTCCTTGATTTGCAGAGCTGGCCTCATTTTTTCGACCACGAACCGGTCCGATTAAGTAAGGTCGCACCCAGTTTCATCTCATCTTTTTCGAGTGAAGTATAAAACACCTACCGCTGATCCGCGTGAGTGTC
>PIVQ01000013.1 GCA_003354055.1 Desulfobacteraceae bacterium
TTTTTATATTAAAAACAGTTGAATTTCAAGATGTAGGGGGGTGACAGTAATTGTCTGAATGGGTAAAAAGCGAGGACCGCTGGAACGGCGAGAACAGCCGATCAGCGGAGCTGCCAAAATTCGTGATGCGTGAGGACCTGTTGTGGACAAATACCTTGAAATATTCAGCCCGCTATGAGCAAGAATGGTATAATCATAAAAAATGTGGTTTAATTCTGTAGCCAGTTTTTTTGGGAGGAGCTCTTCAGGTTATCCAGGTAGTATGACCCTAACTAAAGTGCCAAGCTTTAGTTCTGATTCAACTTCAATTCGTCCGTCGTATAGGGCAACAAGTCTTTTCGCAACTCCCAGGCCTAACCCCACGCCTTTGGTTGGTTTTGTAGAAAAAAAAGGTTCAAAAATATTGTTGAGTATTGCCTGGCTTATACCGGATCCATTGTCTTGAATTTTAACAATATTGTTATCATTGACATGGCTAATTTCGATATGAATTTTGGGGTTGTTAATTTTTGTGTCAACCAGTGCGTCTCTGGCATTTAAAATTAAATTGCTGAAAATTGAATTCATGTGAATTTCATTTGATTCAAACACCAGTTTGTCCTCTCCGTTGATGGAACAACTGATGCCATGCTCGGTAAAGTCTTTGCTATACTCCTCTCTTTTTTTATTCAGCAACTGCACAAGGTCAACAGGCGTCTTCCCCGGAGTTATCTCATGAAGTCTTGAATAATCATAAATTTGTGCCGTTATGGCCAACCCTCTATCAATGTCGCTTGAGACACCTGAAATGATATCTGAAAGGTGGTCTGCTATTTCATTGATCTGTTCTAATTCTCGGACTGAATTTGATATGGCTTTTTCTTTGGTCCTGCTGGATTTTTCAACCAATTGTGAGAAATTTTTTATGAGGGTGCTGCAGCTCTCTTTTAGCGAGTCTGTAACGGTGCTGTCTCTATTTCGATAATGTGTTGCTGCCTTAATTTCCAACTGGGCGCCGGTCAGGGCGTTTCGCATTTCATGGGCAAACCCTCCAGTGATCTGATGCTCCATGGAACGCTTTTCCAATTCAGTTATCTCGGCCTGGGCTTTTAATACTTCATTGGTTTTTTCTCTAACTTGTTGTTCAAGCAGTTTTGAATACTCATACAGTATGTCTGCTTGTTGGGACAGGGTGTCACGTGTTTCAATAGATGATGGAACGTATTGCTTAAGAAATAATAAGAAATTGCCGATTCTGGGCAAAATATTTATATTTTCCCATTCACTCCGAATGATCGTTTTAGAACAATTATAGAGATCACCTTTATTTGCTATTATAATTGTTTCCCCTGAAGGTTTGCTTTCTACAACATCTTTTTCCCATAAAATGCATTTCTCATTTGCAAGATACCTTTGTACGGCTGGATCCAATCCGGCATCTTTGGTGATTGTGATCCATTTTCCGGCTTTTTCCCCGTCAAAATATATAATTCCGTCGTCCTCTTCTATCTGATGGTTGAATTGGGCAAAATCTTGTCTGAATTTTTTAAAGACATCAATAAAACTTGAAACAACCGATACTTTTGCCGGAGGCAGATCCTGTATTGTGGGAATGGCGGTAAATACACCCAGCCATGTATAGATCTGTGCAGAATCAATGAAGGATTCAAATCCTGGATAGATTTTATATTCAAGGATTGCCGACTGAGTATTCATTTCCAGGACACGAAATAGATCCACTTTGGAGGTCATGCTGACAAAATAAGGAATTGCTTTTACAATATATCCAATCGGCGGCAGTCTGAAGGCCGCGCTGACCAAACCGTACGCATAGGACCCGAATTGATTAAAAGCCAAATCAAATGCTTTTGTCATGTCGTAATCCGGGATGCAGGCCCTATAATTTTTAATAATCCTGGAAAATGTACGAACATCCAACCATTGGCTTCTGCTGAGCAGTTTTTCCCTGGGGATTTCAATACCCTCAAAAAACTTCTCAATTCCAGTTCCATGTTTCAGTAAATATTGCCAGATTAAAATAATTTCTCTGGCAGAATATACAGGGTCATTCAGCCCCAAAGATTTTTTTCTTTTTTTGAACATTATATATACGTATGAATAAAATCAAATTCTGGCATGCCAGTGGTGTTTTGTAATTATGCAATTATAAAATACAATTGCATACAAATGATTTTTTGGATAGGTATAAATCCTAAAAAGGAAAGAAATGAATTCCAAATTGGAAAAGGAGGATTTAGTGCTGTTCAAAACACATGAGCACCCCGTGAGGTCACCTCAATTAAAACGTGTTCTCGGGCTTCCGGCACTGACCTTTATCACCATTGGATTTATCATCGGTGGGGGGGTATTTGTTTTTACGGGCATTGTCTTCAGGATCACAGGTCCTGCCTTGCCCATCGCATATGCCCTGGCAGGCATTACGGTTTTTATGAGCATACTTCCTATGGCTATGCTGGGATCTGCAATACCATGCAATGGTGCCAATTATAAATATCCCAGCCGGCTGTTTTCTCCTGTTATTGCCTTTGTGGGATCGTGGACATTTACATTGTGCGCTTTTTTCGGCCTCATTCCCTTGCTGGTAAATGGATGTGTTACCTATATCCAATCCTTTTTTCCCGATATTCCTTCATTGTCTGCTGCCCTAATATTGTTAACTTTTTTTTATCTGGTCAATCTTTTGGGGGTGAAGATTGCGGCAATTATCCAGGGAATCTTGCTCCTTGTCCAGCTAAGTGCGCTGTTGCTGTACAGCGCGACAGGGCTTATCGAGTTGGACCTGATGCACTTTGATGATATCTGGCAGCAAGGTGCGGGTAATATCCTGTTGGGGGCTTCACTGCTGACCTTTACCTATACAGGTGCCAATGCCATCATTGAGCTTGGCGGCGATATTATTCATCCCCGGCAAAGCATTCCCAGGGCATTTTTTATCTCATTTCCCATAGTTGCTTTGGTATATATTCTTGTAGCGATTGCCACTGCAGGGATGGTAACTGTTGAAATGCCAAATGAATCTAAAGAAACGTTGATTCAGGTCAGCAGCATGATGTTCAAAGAACCCGGTAGAATATTTTTTGTATTTGGTGGTGCGGTTGTCGCCCTTGTTACCACCTTAAATGCCTTATTCATAACCGGATCAAAATCTTTTTTAGTGATTGTCCAGGACAACCTGCTTCCCCAATCCCTTGGGAAACTCAGCCCAAAACTCAATACCCCGTACCGTGTGCTGACCCTTTTTTGGATCATTTCTGTTCTGGGAACTGTGTTGCGGCTATCGCCCGAGACCTTGACCGCATATTCCTCGCTGGGCGCATTGACCATAATGATTCCCATTCAGCTCGTTGCGTTGACTTTTTATAAAAAACACCCGGATCTTTATACTGCCGCGGCTTTCAAGTTAAAAGGTGTCTGGCAGTTCATCTGTCCTTTGACTGGGATTCTAACGGCTCTTTTTTTTGGTGTTGTTATTCTTGTTGATCTGGGGTCACTCTACAAAATCAGCGGTTTTTTCCTGTTTATGCTCTCAGGTACAATTTATTTCTATTGGCGCAAGCATTATCTGCTTAAAAACGGTATTGATCTGAACAGGCTAAAAAACAAAAATGACTGGTCATAAAACAAGGGGTTGAAAAAAAGAGACCAGAAGGCGCTGCCAACCCATTGATATGTTTTATTTGGGTAAGACCACATCAAATTGAGTGCTGATTCCCGGTTTGGATTTAACTGTGATTTGCCCACGGTACAGGGTCACGAGACGCTTGACAACGCCAAGGCCAAAGCCGGTTCCTGAGGCGGGCTTGGTGGAAAAGAAGGGTTCAAAGATCTCTTTTATGAATGCCTTTTGAATACCGGGCCCGTTATCCTGAACAGATATTTGTACCTGATCGGTCATATCCTTGATGTGGATATGGATTTGGGGATGATTTGTTTTATCATCCACTAAGGCATCCCTGGCATTGAGTATCAAATTGCTGAAAATGGAATTAAAATGAACTTCATCTGCCTTTAAAAACAGATTGTCCCTGCTGCTGACCGTGTATTTGATCCCATGTTTGACAAACTCATTTTTATATTCATGTTTAAATTTTTTAAACATTTTAACAATATCAAGGGGGGTATCCCCTACCTGGATTATGTTCAGTTTAGAATAATTGTGGATCTGTGTTGTGATGGACAGTCCGCGTTCAATATCATTTAAAATGCCGGAGAGGGTATCGGCAAGGTGATCGGCCGTGACATTTATTTTTTCGAGTTTTTTGATAACATCCGATACAATTCTTTCTTGAGGGATATGGTATTGCTCGGCCAGTGTCAGCCATTTTTCAACCAGTGTGCTTGTATGGTCTTTAATGATTTCAGTCGATGTCTTCTCACTATTTTGATAATGGGTTGCCGCTTCGATTTCAAGCTGGGCTCCGGTGAGTGCATTCCGCATTTCATGGGCAAACCCGCTGGTTATCCGGTGTTCAACAGACCACTTTTCAAGTTCAATGATTTTTGCATGGGCTTTGGACACTTCCCGGGTTTTTTCTCTCACCCGTTGTTCAAGTATCCTTGAATGCGTGTGCAGTTTATTGGATTGTCTGAATAATGCCTCCCTGGATTTTAAAAATACACCCAGGTATTGTTTGGAATATAAAAGAAAACTGTTCAACCTGGCTAAAAAAGGTTTGTTCTCCCAATCCAGGCGGTATAGTGTCTTGGTGCAATTGTACAGGTCTCCTTTCCGGGCAATAATAATTTGCTTTCCTGATTTTTTGGTGTCTATGACATCCTTTTCCCACAAGATGCACCTTTCATTGGCCAGGTGTTTGTGAATCACTGGATCCAACTTGATGTCCTTGTTTACGGTAATCCATCTGCCTGCAACCGCTTCATCCAAATAAATAACACCATTTTTTTCTGTTACTTGATGATGAAATTGGGAAAAATCATGTTCAAATTTTTTAAAAACATCTATAAAACTGGCTACAACAGTCACCTTTGCCGGCGGCATGCCATGAAGCTTGGGCAGGACTGCAAAAACACCCTGAAAACTATAAACATGGGCAGTATTTATAAATGGTTCAAACCCGGGATAGATTGTATATTCTAAAATTGCCGAGCAGCGGTTAAACTCCAGAATGCGGAATAAATCAATTTTTGAGGCAGTGCTGACAAAATAGGGGATCGCCTTGATGATGTATTTAAAGGAGGACAGCCTGAAGATTGCGCTGATTAATCCATAGGCATCTGATCCAAACATCTCATAGGAAATATCAAAGGCCTGTGTAAGATCATAATCAGGAAGGCATAACCGGTAATTCTGCTGCATTTTAGCTTGGGTGTGGATATCCTGCCATTCATGTTCATCTAAAATTCTGTGCCGGGGAATATCAACCCCGTCAAAGTATCTTTCTATTCCCGTTCCGTGTTTCAGCAAATACTGCCAGACAAGAATGAACTGTCTGGAGGAATATACCGGGTCATTCAAACGAAGTGGTTTGGTTTTTTTTTTTAACACGCAGAATCCTTTACCAGTGGCCTAACGGATATGATAGCGTTTGATTTTGTTGTTCAAACCCACTCTGCTAATGCCCAGAGCCCGTGATGTAATCGTTTTGTTTCCGTTATGCTGTTCAAGGGCCTCTTGAATTATTTTTTTCTCAAACATACTGACCTGCTCCTTAAGTGTTTTTCCAGGGCCATGATACTCTGCACTCTGTTTAGCATGGGTGACCATATGTTCTGAGAAATGGCATAGCTCAATAATCTTTCCGGAACTGCCCACCATTACCATGGCCCGTTCGATTTCATTTTCAAGTTCCCTTACATTTCCTGGAAAGGGATAATTCATCAATGCCGAAAGTGCATCATCACTGATTGAATTGATGGATGTCTTGTATTTCTGGTTATATTTTTCCAGCAAAAAACGGGCCAGCAATGGTATATCTTCTTTTATCTCCCTCAAAGGGGGAGGGGAGATCGTAAAAACATTTAGCCGGTAATACAGGTCTTCCCTGAACCGTCCTTCCCTTACTTCATTTAAAAGGGATTTGTTTGTTGCGGAAATCAGCCGGACATCAATATATTTTTTTGTATTACTTCCAACGGGTTTGATTTCACCTTCCTGAAGCAGTCTTAGCAGCTTTGCCTGCATGGGAAAGGAAAGATCGCCAATTTCATCCAGGAAAACACATCCTCTGTCAGCCATTTCAAAAAGGCCTTTTTTATTAGAAATAGCGCCTGTAAATGATCCTTTTTTATGCCCGAAGAATTCGCTTTCAAATAAATGGTCTGGAATGGCAGCGCAATTTTGTATGAATAAATCCTTATCTGCCCTGCGGCTGTTGGCATGGATAATATTTGCAACCAATTCTTTGCCCGTGCCTGTTTCCCCATGAATTAATACGGTGATATCGGAATGCATGGCTTTTTTACACATCTCTTTGAGCGCTGCCATTTTGGGGCTGACGCCTTTGAGCGCATCGGGTTGATACCGGGATTGAAGCTGTTTTTTTAAAAGACTGGTATATTTTTTGCGCTGTTCTATATCGTTTTTAAGATCTTCTTTTAATTTTTTTTCGTCCAGTACCTGCTTATAGGCCTTTACCGCTTTTTCAATGGTAGATTCTATGGCCAGTATATTTTCGCCTTTGCCAAAGTATCCCTGGGGGTTATATTTATTCAATATTAGTTTAATGTCGTGATCGTCTTGAAATCCTGTATAAAAGACAATGGGTATGCCAGGGACGGTTTCTTTGAGCCTGGGGTATACATCAAACCCGCTTTGCCCATTCATTTTGATATCAAGAATAATGCAGTGAACCTCAGATTTTAATAGTGCGTCAATTCCCTGAGCCCCGCTTTCAGCGGAGATTACATTATATTTAAATTTGAAATACCGTTGCAGCCCCCTTTGAATGGATGTGTCATCATCGATGATCAGAATAGAATCCCGGGTGTTTCCAACGACTTCAGGGTCTGAGAACGTTTTGAGCAGATCATTTGCACTGAGCATTCTTTGTCTCCTGTAAACTGATTAGAAAGTTTACACTTGAAAGATTTTGATTGAAAAGCCTTATGATATCGGACTATTGAGATGCTTTTCTCTTTAATTGACTGATAAGTATGTTATCAGTTTGAAGATTACAGTCAAGAATCAATTAATTATAGTTTTTCTGGAAAATATAAATTTTATTCCGTTCTTATTTGTTTCCGGCCTTTTTTGAGAAAATCGCAATACAGGACAAAGGGCTTGGCACAATAAATGCTCTCCTTGCTGAGTAAGCTTTAAAGACAGTCTGAACGTTCTGGGAGAGAAGTACAAATATCGGGTTATTAAATCTAAATAAAAAGGAAGCTGCAATGGCGAAAATCTTACACCTAAGTGATTTGCACCTTGGCTATGAAAAAAAGGATGACTATAGAACAAATAGGAATTTTAAAATAATCATAAGTAACATTATTGAATCCAACGAAATGGATAGTGACTCCTGCGCAATCGTTATTACAGGAGACATTGCGCACAATGCTGTTTTGGCGGATTATGAGTATACATATGCGGGATTGGAGGAGCTGAAAAATAACGGGTATAAGGTGTATATAGTTCCTGGCAACCATGATTACAGAGCCCCAGGTTTAGGCTATAGACGGTCTGCAATTAATAAATACAATGAGGTGTTTCATCAGGGTGAAGAACCGCAATATCCAATAATTGACGAGTTTGACGATCTTATCCTGATTGGACTCAATTCATTTGAGGGTAAATTTATTAAAAATGGCATTGAAGTTGAAGCCTCAGGCACGCCGATGGGTAAACTTGGAGAAAGACAGCTTCTCTCGTTAAAGACGAATCTAGAAAAATTGGGAAAGAAAAGTGGCAAAAAGATTATTCTATATTTCCACCATCACCCGTTCAAATTTCTTCAATTGCAAGACAGTGACCCGGACAAAGGAGACAATGGGATTAATTTAAAAGAGATTATCAAATCGCATAATTCAAACGAAACCAGCAAAGCCAAGATTGAATGTTTACTTTATGGCCATAATCATGGAGGCAAAACCAAGCATGGTAAATGGGATGTTATTCGGTGCTATGACGGAAGTTCATCCACCCAAAGACATACTGGCAAAGACGCCAAGCAGCGTCTCATAGATTTTAGCTGCAACAATCCTGAAGAAGACATTGATCTTAACTGGATATGATTATTCACCATAAAGAATAATTTGATGGCAGCTAAGGCACAGGTTCATAAATAAATCACCCAGGCAATTGGAGCAGCATTTTTATTGACCGCCTGACATGTGGGATTATCGATTTTATGCTGGGTGATTTGGTTTTGATACCCTGCCTAAATTAAATAAAGCCCAACCACGGCATTAAGGGCGATGGTAAAAAAACACCGCGCCTCACGCAGGCGCTGATATCGTCCTTATCACACACAATAGGAGGTTCATTATGATGAAGTACTATTTGAGAATTGGTGCCCATTCTTCACTGTATCTGCAGTGGAGCTTGCGCATACTGATGGGGTTTTTACTATTAACAGGCGTGGCCGGCATTTCGGGTTGCGCCACCACCCATTTATACAATAAGGAGAACGATGCAACGGCTTTGGCAGCCAAGACGGCCGGTGATGAAATCAATTTCTCGGAAACCATTACTCAGGAGCGCGCAAATCTCGCGCAGCTCCTGACCAATGAGTTAGAGATTGTTAACCAATTTTCAGTCACCCGGCGCAACACAGAGCTTCGTGCTCTGCTCGAGGACAAGATTGACGCGGGAGGATCTCAGGGTATGGAGCCCCTCAGCAAGAAATTAAAACGATTTACCAATGACCGTTTAATGATACTGGCAGGAAAAAATGACTATCGCGATATGTTGGATCACGCGGATGACATCATGGGCAATCGTGAAAAAGTAGATCAGGAGGTCTATAAATTCCAAAGTCTGCTGTCGGTATCCGCGCCGGAATGTGCGGGCGGGTTGGGCGTACCGGAATTTGTTGTCACTGCTGATATGAAAAAAAAGTACAAAAAAGCAAAGCCAGCTGGACCGAACAGCGTCGATATCGACGGGCTATTGAGCAAATTTAAGACACAATGTAACAAATATCAGACAGCCTGGAAAGCGCTGAACAATTCGGCTGGTGTGCTCAATAAAATTGCCGATTCCGAAAGGAAAGCGCGTAAAATTCTCGAGGACGAAGAAACTGCGGCAAAAGATGCTAAGGATGCATACGAAGCGACCCTCAAGAAATTCAACGTGGCGCTCAAAAATGCCTCCGAAGATACGAAAAAGAAGATCAAAGAGAAAGCCGAGGCGATACAGGACAAACTTGTTTTGCTTGCGAAAGCAGGTGGCGCATTTGGAGAACTTGGTGCGGTTGACGCAAAGATCAAGCAGATTGATCTTATCTTAGAAGCCGTAGGTCAGGGCAAAGTCGAAGATGGAAAAATAGAAAATGCGAGTGATGAAACAAAACGAGCCGTCGCAATGTTCGCTCAATTCCAGCATTTTGCCGGAGGCCTATCGACGATAGATGCGCTATCCAACTTGCCTCATGTTACTGCCTTGTTATTTGAAAAAGAGCGATTGTTGGTGCTGAAAGAAAATGCTGAAAGAAAAATCAGCCGAAGCAAAGAGCGCATTACACTCCTCAACCAGAAACGAAAGTCGATCATCTCTGAGGTCCAAGCACTTGTTGATTCTGCTCAACACCTCAGGTGGGCGCTTAAAGCGAACACGGACAACCCTATCACGAAAGAGGATTTGTATAAAAATCCCATTGAGGAATCCGCACGGCGCCACATGGTGATGGCGCTGGCATTTTATCTAAACACGTTTACCGGCCCCCGTCATCTAGCCCATCAAGCAGACTACCGTATGATTGATCTTGATCATGCTCAGGCACTCGATGCCTCTGAGACGGCTCTGAAGCTTTGGGACGTGGCAATTAAGCAACCGGTCAATGTTTTGGCGACTTACCACGGTTCCGGTATTAAGCAGGAAGATATCTTTGAGCTGCTCAAGGCAGCTGGTTTATTTACTATAGCTATGGGGGTTAACTAATGGCTACTAAATTTATTCTGCAAATTTCTGTAATTGGTATGATAAGCATCCTGTTCGTAGGGTGTACATCAACACACGAGGTTAGAAATCTTGCTAAACTGACTGCGGCCAACTCTTCACTTGTGAATTCACAACTCACTGGTTTTGCCAAAGATCGCCAAAAGATAGCTGAACTCCGGGCGGATGCTATAGCCTCTCTTAGCGAAGAAGTCGAACGCCAGCAGGCGACCTTTGATACATATATAGAAAGCGCACGTGCCGCAGCCACGATTTCTGGACAGGACAAGAAACCAAGCTACGCTAGGTTTGTCATTGAGTTACAGCGCGTCTCTGATACCATTCAGAAGCGCCAGCAGCTGGTTCCGCTCAAACATGAGGCGGTTCGCAAGGAAATTCTGGCTGCACAGCAAGCCTTGATAACGCCTAAAAAAAATCTAAGTACAATCGTAAAAAAACTGGGCGTTCTTGCTAAAGAACCGAGTCGAAAGGATCAGATAGAGTTTGTTGCGGAATACCTCAAAGGGGTAGCTGATGACCTTAAGACTGCCAAAAAGGCATCTTCAGATGCAGTCGAGACGGTCAAAGAGGCATCTGCAGAAGTCAACGCGAAAAACACTAAGCAGGATCTCGATGGTGTAAACAACAAAAGTTCTGATTCTGCTTCCAAACCCTGATATCGATAGACCCATTTATTGAAAAATTCAAACAATAGGAGACTCAAAATGCCAAAAAAAACAGAATTGACCCCAGCGGCTATCCAGGAGTATCTGGATAGCCACAGCGCAACCAGAGAAAACTTTGTTGATTCGATCTCGAAATTACGTAAACGCAATCGACGCGCAGAAGGTCCGGGAGAGGTCGCTGAAAACGATGCAAAGATCTTGGACCTAACAGCAGACAAGGCTTTATTGGATTCAAAAAAAGCTGCTTTTGAAGCGGACAGGCATACCATTACCCCGCCAACCCCAGAGCAACTTGACACCCTCGAGGATCTTGTCACGAAAGTTGAAGAGTTGAACGTCAAAACAGAAATCATCAATCAGGTTTTGCAGTTAAGCGCACAGGCGTTGACGACCTTCAACGAGATCCACCCAAACCAGGATTAAGTTGTCACCAATTAGGCACAAGTTCATAAATAAATCACCCAGGCAATTGGCGCAGCATTTTTATTGACCGCCTGCCATGTGTGATTATCGATTCTATGCTGGGTGATTTAATTTTGATACCCTGCCTAACTTGGATATACATTGAAAAAATCGGACCATTTTTAACACTATACAGCGAACAAGCTGGTAAGTGGACAAACACAAAGGAGCTAAGAATGAAGGCATCTACCTGGCTTGTTTTATCCTGCACCATGATTTCAATGATCAGTCTTGGCTGTGAATCCAAATACCAGGCAGCAAAATTTCTTATCAATGAACAGAATAAACTGGTGGAGCCTCCTCCAATCGTTTCAAAAGAGATGGAGGAGCGCCACCAGGATTTGGAATTTATAGCGGACATGCATGCAGACACAGGCAATTGGAGCACTTTTTTTGAAGAAAAAAATGAACAGCTCCTGGGCAAATGTGAGGATGCCGCCTGCTCAAGCAGAAGGGCCAACTCCAAGGGTCATGTGGATGCGGTAAGGCTGGTCAAAGGTAATGTGGCCCTGCAGGTGTTTGCCTTGATCAACGGGGGATCTGCCGATCAATACGGTGACTCCAGGACCTTTCAGGCGGATATTTACAACGATGCCACCGGCAGGGAAGAGCCAAAGACGCTGCTGCTGAGAAACTATCAGCGAAACCCGGCCTCCGGTTATTTCAGGGGCCACTCAAAAGAAGGCTCTGAAGCCTATGAAAAACAATATTGGATGACGCCCAGGCCACCCATCCAGTATGTATTGAATTTCATGGGATATCCCTGTGAGTACTGGTACCATGATCATCCAGACCCAGACCGTTGGTTCAGGAAATGGCCTTTTTATGCCTGGGGCAGACTGACAAACCAGACCTGCCCTGAGGCTGATGCAGACCCCTTTCATGATATCCAGCTGAACTGGTCCAAAAAATTCTCTGAAAACCTTCACAGTGCAGCCAAAGATTCTCTGGATGAGGAAATTCAGTTCTCCATCATAAAGTCCAGAGAGAATCTTGTTGAATTAATCCAAAAAAGAAAAATTAGCAAAAACAGTGTCGGGGCGATGCTCTCCACCGAAGGCCTCTATATGGAAGGCTATTTAACAGATGAGAATACAGACCGGAAGGTGGAGCAGCTTTTTTATCAGCTTTACAATGACGGTTACCGAATGCTGGCCTTGACCCATTTTGTGGACAGTGAATTCGGAGGTTCCAGCACAGGTGCAGGGGATTTAAACTGGAATACACCTTATGGGCCCTATGATCCGGACAGTCCCCCCTGGGACAAAAAGTCCAGGGGATTGAAAATCGGCCTCAGCTCGGCTGGCCGGACCCTGGTAAAGCTAATGCTCAAACATGGTGTCATCATTGACGTGGCCCATGCCTCTCCCAATCTCGTCTCTGCTCTTGTTGACCAGGCGGTTAAAGCCAGACGCCCTCTCGTATGCTCCCACACAGGATTAAAACTCTTTACCGGCCAGGATCCCAGGAATCTGTCCAAAAATGAGGTGATTGAAATTGCTGCCACAAACGGGATCATAGGCATTGGATACTGGGATAAATTTGTCGGAGGGAGCAGGCCCATAGATTTTGCAAGGGCAGTCCGTTTTCTGGTGGATCTCATTGACAGCGCCCGGATTCATCAGTTCAATGATCCATCAGCCCCCTTGGTCAGGGGAATTGATGTGGCTGCCCTTGGTTCTGATTTTGACGGCGGGATCAAGGCCATGATGGATACAGCACAACTTGGTGCGATTACCCAGGCACTGACCTGTACCTATGACCCTGTTTTTAACCCGGACTGCCTGGAAGACAATTTTAATCTTAAGGAGTTAAAACAGATCATGGGTGAAAACACAAAGCGGGTGATGATGGCACTTTTGCCGGAAAAGACACGCAAGCTGCCCTAATTCTGGTCAAAGCCATTGACAGTGACCTCCAAGGTAATCAAAAAGAATACCCTGAGCGGATCTTCTATAACACGGCCCGGGCAATGATCTCTTACCTGGAAGACTCATAGAGGAAGACCTAACCTGCGCAGCTGTTTTAATGCCTGGGCAAGGCCTTTCCCGGCAGCGATGAAAAATAGCGCATTCAATTCCCGAATGCTGTGGCGAATGAAAATTGGAAAAGTGCCGGTCGTGTCTATGCCAAAACCACAATAACAACTTCCTCCAAAAGCAGGTGATATAAAAAATAATAAAAAGGCCCTGATCATCGTTTTGATAACCAATACCCTATACTTCATTAAAAATTACATGTAAGGCAGGTAACGCTGATAGTTCCGAGAAATGTCCGATCCTGGATGGATCCAAGGAGTATACTATTTTGATATATGACACTTCAGGCCAGACCTGCCACAAAAAAAAACGGATATTCAATAGTAACACTTGTTGGGTTTAAATTTTCAAACCTGCCGGACTCACTCAATTATGGAAGTATATTTTTCTTGCTTTTTATCCCAATATGAAAGGAGTAAATGATGGTTAAAAAACTTGTTTTTGCTACAGTCTTTGGACTATTTATAATGCAGCTAATGGCTTGTTCACGGCCTTATCGAAAACCGGTGATAGATCCTCAAGTAGGATTTAATGGAATAGAAACCCTTCTTAAACAAAGCAAAAGCATTGGTCTGATAACCATTCATGGAATGTGTCATCATGATCTTACGTGGATGGAAAAAAACTTATCCCATTTTTCTGAAGCACTAAACATGGAAATTTCTGAAATCCCGCCAAAAGAAATTTTCAGTGAAGGGACAATTGGCGTAAAAGCGTATAGATCTGATCTCACTAAGGAAGGAGAGCAACTTTCAGTCTACGGTATTATTTACTCATCTATCACACTCCAGGCCAAGCAAAAGAATCTATGCCAAGATGTAAGCCGTGAGACATCTGTTTGTCCGGATACGATTTTGACCTATAATCGCAAACGGGCTTCAATTAACGCCGCCGTTAAAAACAATCTGATGAATGATTGTTTGGCTGACGCGGTGCTGTATCTGGGACCTGCCGGGGAAAAAATCCGGGCAGGCGTGCGGGATGCCCTTACTGCGATATTCAATGATATGAAACGAAATCAAAGCCTGGCCGAAGGTCCGGTGGTGTTTTTGAGTGAAAGTTTAGGCAGTAAGGTTCTTGGTGATGCTCTTTTGTGCGGACCTCCGGATGCTTTAGAGAACTTTCTTCCAGACCTGGCTAGAACAAGCCATGTTTTTTTCAGTGCGAACCAAATACCACTTTTGAACTTAGGGAGCAGCGGAAAAACCTGTACTGCAAACTCTGCCTTAAAGGTGTTAAAAACCACTAAAGCTAAATTGAGAGCCGTCCCAAACGGAAAGATGGGTATGGCTGGTTTTCTTGATGTGATAGAAGCTGCCAGAACCTTGAAGCAGTATAGAAAATCGTTTCCGGATCAAGAGGCAGAATCCTTTACAATTGTTTCTTTTACTGACCCAAATGACCTTCTCAGTTATGAGGTGCTGCCAAAAGACTTGGGAGGAAGAGAAGTGATCAATATTATCGTCAGCAATGATTCTACCGTTTTGAATTTGATTGAAAACCCTGTAAAGGCCCATACTGGTTACCGACAAAATTCTTCAGTCCTTCGGCTCCTTCGAGAAGGGTCTCAATAATTTATTGAGCTCCATGAACAGAAGTTAATTAAATCGCCAATATCAGGGCCGATTTAAAATTACCAAAAAATAAGAGTTTTTCTCTTGTAAACCAGTAAATAGCGCTTGCAGAAAGACCATATTCAATAGATGTAAAAGAGGCAATATAACGGACATCCCATTAAGGTTGAATGGCTACTCCATCCATTTGTGACACGATCCATGAAGGCAGCCACTCAACAGTGAAAAAACTGCCAGATGATGCAAGAACAGCTATAAGGATCATTAATAATATCTTCATATACATTCCATAGTGCTGACGCTTGAACTGTGCCGCCTGGTCGCCCTTTGGCCGGGCCAGCACCAGTGAATTATGTTTGCATTTCTAAGCACGACCGACCAAAACACCACCGATAACTATGAAAGCAGCCCCAATTAGCAGATAAAAGACATTGAGCTTAGTATACTCACTGAAAATAATTAGTCCTAAAATAACCGTTACTAAAGTGCTCATATTTACTAAAGGAACTAGCTTTGATACTGGCATTTGATAAATTGTTAGACCCATTGCAAGACAAATAAAACCAATCAATCAAAAGGCCTATAGAATTATTCAAAATACAATTCCTCCAAATATTATATATCTGATTATTTAAGTCGAATTCGAAATAAAGATAAGCGTTAACAATTGTTAATGCGGCCTGTCTGCTATGTATGCCATTATTAACCACATAGACAGCAAAACAGGATGCATTATGAAAAAATAAAAACAAAATGTTTTACGATGCTGGATTCGCACTCACAGTCTGATGGCTGTTATCCATATTTTGCATCAATGCCTCATAGGAGAAAAATGAAAAACAGTAAAAAATCCTGGAAGAAAAAAAACATGAACTATTCAGTTGATCTGTCCATTCTGATCTTGTTTACGGCGCTTGCCTATAATGGGATGCTACTACAGGTGGTCTATCATATTGGGGAACGTGGCCCGAATTTTACCGTTATGGGTCTGGATCGGAATGGCTGGCTTGTCATTCATAAAATCCTGAGTGTTTTAAGCGCGGTTGGAATAGGGGTTCATATCAAATTGCATTGGAGCAGAATTCGGGCTGAAACGCGTAAGGGACTCTTTATCAGACGGTCTCTCAGCAAGAATTCTTCATACTATTTTTTCATTGCCTATGGCATTTCCGGCATATTGGGATTTATTTCATGGGCCTTCAATAACAACATTGTGGGCAACCATCCTTTTTTACAGCATGCGCTTGTGGAGATTCATGACAAGGTTGCATTTGTTCTCATATTTCTATTTGCGTTCCATTTGAAAAACGGATTCAGATGGATGCTGAACCGAACCAAAGACGTCGTTGCCTTATTTCCAAGGGCATGAACGTTTATCATTGTCCCGGTTTTGCACTCGGTCTTTTTAACGTAAATTTTAAGAAAGGATAGAAAAATGAAAGCTATTACAATCAACATCTATGGGTCAGCGGAGGTTTTAGATCTTAGAACCGGCTTGCCTATCCCGAAGGTCGGTCCCCATGACATACTTATCCGGAATAAGGCCACCAGTGTCAATCCAATAGATGTTATGAACATGAAGCTGCATTTAAACCCAAAAACTTGTCCTTTGAAGAGGCGGCGTCCATCCCTTATGTGGCCATGACGTCCTGGAAAGCTCTGGTAAATCACGCAAAAATAACTCCATTTAACGCCACCGGAAAAAAAGTGCTGATCCATGCAGGTTCTGGGGGCATAGGAACCTTTGCCATTCAATTGCTTAAGGCCTGGGGATGTCATGTGGCCACGACCTGCAGCACAAGAAATATTGAACTGGTTGAAGAACTGGGAGCGGATCATGTTATTGATTATACCGTTACTGATTTTGCCCATGTGCTTAAAGATTACGATGCGGTATATGACACTATCGGTTATAAGGTGGCGGGTAATGAGGAAAAATCAATATCCATACTCAAGCAAAACAGCCGGGCTGCTTATGTTACCATTGTTCATCCGATGGTCTCTATAATAACCGATAAAGGACTTTTCGCCGGTGTCCCCAAAATGGGGCTGGCTTTTCTGGCCAAGAAATTAAAAAACTTAGGTATTCATTACCGCTGGTCTGTTTTTTCACCAAACGGCGAGGCGCTGGACCAGGTCCGACAAGATCTGGAGATGCAGAGTATCAAGCCGGTGATTGACCGGGTTTACCCACTGGATCAGATGGCCAAAGCCAATAATTACGTCGAAACCGGCCGGGCCAAGGGGAAGGTTGTTATCAGCATAGACTGAGTTGTAGATTTAAAAAAGAGCGGGGGCATGCGCATGCCCTTGTTTTGATAAGATACCTGTGATAACTCATCTGAAGTAAGCACGGTTACCCGGGTAGCGTTTTTTTTAATCCGCCAAATGGTTTGACAGGTATGATCGATTCTAATTCTCAGATAAACGAAAAGTTTAAAACCATCTCTAAAAAGGTTGATTACCCAAGAAAAACATTTCTGGTAAATGAGGGGGATGTCTGTAAACATATTTTTCTGATAGAAAAGGGCTGTCTTAGGTCATGGTTTAATGACGACGGAGACGACATAACGTTTCAGTTCTTCTTTGAAGGCAACTTCGTCTCTTCCTTTGAGAGTTTTAAAAATACCCGGCCCTGCCTGTATAATATTGAAACGCTAACCCCGGCTGTTCTTTATGTGGCCCAGTGGGAAGATTTTATGAAGGTTCTTGAAAGAGAGCCCGAAACAAAAGAGTGGATGAACGATTTCCTCATTCAGCGGTTATACCATTACCAGAAACTGTTCATATCCAGAATCACCCTCAGCCCCCAGCGGCGATATGAAGAGCTGATTAAACACAATTCCCACCTCATGGGCCGGGTGCCCCAGCATTATATCGCCTCCTACCTGGGCATCACCCCCGTCTCCTTAAGCCGTATAAAAAATAAAAAGCCACAATAACCTCTCCCCTCAGGGGATACCACTGGGAGCGGAATCGATCATCTTTGGGGTCCATCAGAAAATTGCACACTTCCTTTATCATGCTAAGAATATATAGGCTCCTGGACGCCATCCTGCGCGGGATCTTGTCCAGGAGACAGCAAGCGTATGTTTATAGAAATATATCCACGATATTGACACTCTTTATTAAATCAACAGTAATTGTTTTTTGGGGGATATCCTGGAAAACAATATCCATCTTGTACTGACCACTTTTTTCTTCAAGCTTATCAAACTTAAAATCACCGAAATAATCAGTCCGGCATACTCCGATTGTTTTTGAGTCCTTAATTAATGTCACCACGGCATCCGGGGCGCACTCGTTTACACCACTTTGACGATATGCGACACTACCGGCAATAAAGCATTTGGAATATCTATATAGATTTTTATAATACACGCGGGGAGTTGTTTGATGGTCGGGATGTAGCACTTCCAGTTTTTGAGCTTTAATCAATTGTTGCATCCCGTCATCATCTTTAAAGACAGCTTGCAGGGCGCCTGTGGCGCAGGCTTGGGCGCATCGGGGTTCTTTCCAGCCATCGTCCAGAAGATGGGCGCAAAAATTGCACTTTTGAGGAATATCCTTTTCTCCATTCCAATAAACCGCATTGTACGGGCAGGCCTTTTGAATTGTCGCCTGCCCTTTTGACTTTGCAGGATCAATGATGACAATGCCGTCTTCCCTTTTGTAAACAGCTCCGTTTTCAGCGGCTTTGATACAGGGGGCATTGTCGCAGTGCATGCACGGGGTCGGCCTGTAGGCCACATCCATAAGGGATCCTGAGCCCCTTTCTTTACGCATGATGTTCATCCATCTGTGGCCGTGAAGGGGCTGGGCAGCCGAATATGGAGGGAATTCATTGTCCACATGTTCGTCTTTACAGGCCATGAAGCAGTTGTTGCAGTCTTCACATTTTTCAATGTCGATGATCATATACCATTTTTCCATTTTTATTTTTCCTCCCAGCGTTCTATTTGCACGAGACATGACATGGCTGAAGTTGAATGAGATTTCTTGATGATTGGTCGTTTGGATGTGAGAAGATTAATGCACCCGCCCCGGTCCGGAGAATTGCCCGGCTCGCCAATGGGATCATACACAGAGCTGGACTCATAGGAATGGGAGGTTCCCCGGGGTACCCGTTCCGTCACCTGGGCGGCACAAATTACAGCCCCTCTTTCGTTAAAGACCTTTACCAGATCTTTTTCCTTAATATGTCGATGTTTAGCATCTTCGGGATTAATTCTTACAATCCAATAGCAATACCCGTCGATGAGGACCCTGTGGTTTTTAATATCATTGCTGAATGCATCTTTGCCGTCATTGTGGGTGTGAAAGCTGTACCGGGGATGGGGAGATATGAGCTGAAGCGGATATTTTTCCAACAGTTCCGTTGTATGGTGGCCTTCCCATGACGGAATGTACTTGCTCATCACAGGCCGTTCAGGATCATTGGGGTCAAACCGTTTAAGGCTTGAACAGACAAACTCGAACTTACCGGATTGGGTCTGGAGTCCTTTTCCGAATTTCCCGTTGTAGTCGGCTGGCAGGGGGCCAAGCTCCGGGGTATCTTTGACCCGGTCTTCTGCAAAGGCTCTGTACGATGGTTTGGACCGCAGTTCTTCAGGCGGGGCAGGCACCACGTAATATCCTTTTTTCATCAATTTTTTCCAGGATATTTTCTTAGGCAAGTCAGTGGCATCATACATGCGCTTACACCATTCAAAGGCGGTATTGCCCTCGGAAAAAACAGGCCCGATCCCCAGCCGGTTTGCCAGCTCCTGGAAAATATCATAATCGGATTTGGATTCACCCAAAGGGTCTATGCACGGATGCTGAAGGGTGACCACCCGGTGATTGAGCTGGCCAAAGGAATCCTGGACATAACCGCCGCAATTCGCACTTTCGCCGATATCCCAGCGCTCGAAATTCGTGCAGGCAGGCAGGATAATATCTGCAAACTGTGCCTCGCCTTCGAACCAGATGGACTGGTTGACCACGAATTCAAGCTTGTCGGTCCGATAGGCCTTGACAAAACGGTTGGTTTCGCTCTGGGTGCCGATGAAAGACCCCCCGTATTTATAATACATTTTAACAGGCGAATGACCGGGTTCCGGATAAGTAAATTTCTGGAACTGGCTCTCAATGGAGAAGGGTGCGTTGTTATTGCCCCAGGTCTCAGCCTTACCTTCAAGAATGGCTTCGGGGAGCATCTGGCGGGGAACTTTTTGAAATGAGGTATTCAAGGTCGGAATCTGGGGCATCCGGTTCAGCATACGCATGGCAAGGCCGGTATCAAGGTAACTGCCCGACATACCGCCTTCAGCATAACCGGGAAAACAAAAGTTCCTGTCAATGGGGGTTCCGCCCTGCAAATTCCCCATGTTCACACCGGGTTTGCCAAGGCCTTGCATGGCCATAAGACAGACCATGGAACGTGCCCATTCAATACCGGTGGAATCACGGCAGGCGCCGCCGACATTATTGCCAGGTCCACCCGCGGCCAGATAGGTTTTATGGTTTGCCCACTCCCTGGCAAGTGCCCTTACGTCCTTTGCCGGGATTCCGGCTTCTCTCTCCTGCCATTCCGGTGTCTTGGGAATACCGTCTTCTTTACCCAGGATATAATCCTTCCACTCATCAAACCCTGTGGTCCGGCTTACGACATAGGCTTTATCGTAGAGATCTTCCGTGATCCACACATAGGCGATGGCAAGGGAAAGGGAATTGCCCGTTGCAGGACGCGGCGCCAGCCATTTCCCGCCCAGAAGTGCTGCAGTATGATTATAGTGGGGATCTATATGAACAAACTTAATGCCCAGTTCCTTTGCCCACAAGCGGCGGATGGTCCCTTCGGAGCCGGCATACACCCCGCTGGTGGATTCAGGGTCACTGGACCAGAACACAATCATCTCGCACTCTTTTAATTGATCTTCCACAAGTCCGTATGATTCGCCTCCCCCTAACCGCATACTGTATCCCCAATGGTTTGAGGCGCCCCAATACCACCCTTCCCAGGAATCAGGATTCTGAATGGTCGGGGTATGGCCGATGAGGTTCAAAAACCGTTTAAAGGCGCTTAACCAATATCCCAGGTTTCCCCACATATGGTGGGATCCGTTACTGGACAGAATAGCGCCCTGACCGTGAACTTCCTTCACCCTCATGATCTCATTGGCCACAATATCAAGGGCTTCATCCCAGGAGATCCGTTCATATCCGGAAACACCTCTGTTTTCATGATTCCGTTCGCCATTGGGATTGAAATCAACCCGCTTCATCGGATAAAGCAGCCTGTCCTTGGAATAAATTATGGACTTCATTGCATGGGAATAGGAAGATAGGCTGGTTTTTCTGGGAGGGGTGAATTTTTTGCCCCGGGCCTCAATTGTCCAGGAGGCGGCATCTTCTTCTTCAAACTCAATGGGTAGAATACGCAGAATCTTACCATTCCGTACATCCACATGCACGGCACCGCCGTTGGTACAGTTCACATAACGGGTGACCCCGTTTCCCATATCAATCCCGTATTCCGACCCTATGTGCTCAATCATATTCAGGGTCTCGCCGAACCACTGCATAAGATGGTCCGGGCCCTCCATGTTGACCATCATCTCCTTCATGGCATTGATCATATCAAGCTGTTTCATGGCCGGGTTCATCAACTTTGCAGCCAGTTCTGCGGTTTCCATGGTCATGAGCACATCCGGCGACGGATGGATACCCTTTTTAGAGGACAGTTTCCCATTCTTAAATATATAATATCTGCCCTGGGAATTATCTTTAACCCGGATCTGAGCAATGAAATTAGGAGCCTTCTCAATCCTCTCCCTGTACTCCTTATTTCGGGCAGCTGTTATTCTTATTATTTTTTCAAGTGCAAAAAGTGTTGCTGTAAATTGCATCTGCTTAATCTTCATGTGCTCTCCTTCCTATGGGGGTGATATTCTTGAGACAAAGGTAGGGTAACACGGAGTATGAGAGGGAAGCGTTAACATATGTTATCGTTTTATCAAAATTCTTGAACTTAGGATCGGCTCCAAAATTACTTGATCTTTTGTTTCCAAAATACCCGCCGCTTTAAGCAGTTTTTAAGGGGTTTTGGAGACAAGTTTCTGCCCTTTAGGGTAATTTAGATCAAGTTATTTTGTAACGATTCCTTAGCGTTAACGTGCGGGCGTTTTTTGGGGTGCATTGTATCACAGTGTGAGTCCCTCAGGCCATCCAGGTCGTTGGGTGATATCCGACGGAGGGCCAAACACTTCAACCCGGATCTTCCTTTTGGGAACCTGTAACTTGATTGGATAGATGGCACGCAGGATTATGCGTGCCATCTTTGCTTTAAATTATTGCAGGTTTATATCTGAGGAAATCCTTCCATCTTCTTGAGCGCTTTGTTCAACCTGTTTCCAAATTTTGTATTGTTCAGCCAGAGTTCGGGAAAATATTTTTCCCGTCCGGTTACCGGATTAACAGAGCAGTTCAGAAAGTGCTTTTTCCCAAATTCCGCATAGCAGTTCTGACAACGGGTGCATTTAATGATCTCTTTTTCCCGGCCGGTCTGTACCTTTACCGGCCAGAAGGGGTCTGCTATGGATTGCCTACCCAATTCAATGATATCAACCGATTGCTCTTTAATGGCCTTTTCGGCACATGCGGGAGTCAAGAAGTTGGGAACCATAGTCGGCAGGCCGGTGGCTTCTTTAAATCCTGCAGCCCACCGGGTGAAATCGCCTTCTCCATCCGGTGCAAATCCGCTTCCCATGGCTTCATAGCTTCCCTGGGATACGTTTATGGCATTGATGCCTGCCTCTTTTGCCATTGCCGCAACCTGGCACGTTTCTTCATGATGGATACCACCGGGTTGCAGTTCATCACCACTGAGTCGGCACCAGACCGGCTTATCCGGTCCCACTTTTTTTCTGATTTTTTTTGTGATATTCATCAGGAAACGGGCGCGATTTTCAAGACTTCCGCCGTATTCATCCAACCGTTTATTCATTTTGGGAGACAAAAACTGATGGATCAAATACCCATGGGGGCTGTGAATTTCCACGGCATCAAACCCAATGTTAAAGGCATCTAAGGCTTGGGCCGCCATTCGGTCTTCAAGGTCTACGATCTCAGGGATGGTAAGTTCTCTGGGAACATCACCCCAGAGAAAACCGCAAAGTCCAGGATCCAGTTGGGAAAGTGTCTCCTTTAAAAAATTCTGAAAATCATCGGAAAAATACTCCTCATCCGACATATTGATCAGCCCTTCAATATCTATGTTTTTAAAATCTTCAGCCGGCATGGATTTTTTTATCTGCATGATATTGCCGCGGGATTTTTTAAAATAGTCTCTTAGATCCATGGTAATGGGGATGGGGGAGGGCGCACCTGCAGGGATATCCGGCCGACCTGCCCTTGGATGCCCCTGGCGTCCCCAGCCCGGGCTCAACTGGACGGCAATTTTACAGCCGTCATAATAGTGGATGGCTTTGATAATTTCATTCCAGAACCGGTAATATCTGTTGTCGGTGAATTTCAGGGGATTCAGCCCTTCAGATCCGGCCCAGTCATACGGATTAACCATGGCGGCAGTGGTAATGATCATGCCGAATCCGCCCCTTGCTCTGGTGGCATAGTGGGCAAGGTAGTGGTCGCTGGGATATCCGTCGGGAGCTGAATATCCCATGTTCATCGGGGCCACAGCCAGCCTGTTTTTTAACTCCATATCCCCAATGGTAATCGGTTGAAACAATGATTCATAGCTCATGGTTAATCTCCTTTTGTTGTTTGGTTTGTGATCCTGCGTTTTGTGGTGTCAATACCCAATAATTTGCCAAGGTTTTCACCAAATATTTTTTTTCGGTCTTCATCGGTAATTGCCGGATATCCATAATCCTTTTGCATATCCTCGGGAATCTGGAAGTCGCGTAATCCTAAGACCGCAGTGCGTATCTGTACGCCGAAGCCGGCATAGTCTGTCCCCCATATGATCTTGTCCGGCCCTACCCAGCGAAGGGCCTCGCCGATGATTTTGGCAAATTTTCTCGGGGCACAAAGGGCCCAGGGCACCAGCAGGCTGAGGCAGACATAAACATTGGGATGTCCCATGGCAACCATGTTCAGGTCATCACAATAGGGGTACCCCATGTGGAATGCATTTATCTTGAGCCCGGGAAAATCCCTGGCAACATCATCAATAAGTATGGGCAGGGCATATTTGCTTTTTCCCGGCGGCACCCAGCTGAATCCGGTGTGGAAGTCCAGCACGATATCCAGTTCCTCGGCCTTTTTGTAAAAGGGCCAAAGATCCGGATCATTGATATACGTGTCTTCAGGGGCATAAAATTTAAATATTTTCGCCCCTTTTTCCTTGACCCAATATTCCATCTCCCAGATGGTATTTTTAACCCCTTTGAATTTGACGGGGGAGATATTGGGCTGGTACATAAACCGATCTGGATTTGATTCCACCACTTTGGCCATATCTCCGTTGGTGCACCACCGGGTGGTATAACCTGTGGTATCCATCATAGACTCGGGAAGCAGGCAGGCGATGTCCACGCCATATTTGTCCATGGCTTTGATGATATATTCAGGATCTGAGTTTTTCTGCATCTCCCATTCTTCCATTCCTTCGAATGCCTCCCCCGGCATACCGGTGATCATAGGGCGCTGGATCCCTTCAATTGCCCGCCACCACATCTGAACACCGGGAAAATGCGATATATGTTCCAAATCACCGATAAGGTGGGGTTCCGGATCTATTTTAAAATAGTCGTCATCTTGAAATTGATTCATGCGATCTCCTTTTGGGGTGTAAATAGCTTTTTTATTAGGAAATAAGACGTTCCTTTCCTTCCCAGAATTTTTCCTTCACGTCTTTTCTCAGTATTTTTCCGACCGGAGTGGTGGGAACCTGCTCCCATATTTCCAGAGCCTTGGGGCATTTATATCCGGACAGCCTTTTTTTACAGAAATTGAGAATGTCATCCTCTTTGGCTGTTTGGTCCGGTTTCAGGGTGACAACCGCCTGAACCCGTTCCCCCCATTTATCATCCGGTGCGGAAACCACCGCAGCCATTGCCACAGCCGGGTGCTCATACAACACATCCTCCACTTCTTTTGGGTATACATTTTCACCGCCGGTGACGATCATGTCGGCTTTGCGGTCCACCAAAAAAAGATAGCCGTCGTCATCAAGATATCCCATGTCACCGGTGTGATACCATCCGTCGCGGATGACCTTTTGGGTCAGTTCAGGATTTTTCCAATACCCCAGCATGATATGTTTGCCCCGGGCGGTAATTTCTCCAATTTCACCGGAAGCCACCAGGTGCCCCTTTTTATCCACAATCTTCACTTCAGCACACAGGGCTGCTTTTCCGGCGCTGGCAAGATGGTCTGAACCCGAGCCCGTAAGGACATGATCCGTATCCGAAAGGACCGAGATAGCCCCGCCGGCCGTTTCCGTAGCCCCATACCCCTGGGCGAAGATCGGCCCAAAGGTTTCCATGCACTGCTTGAGGAGTGCCGGAGGGAACGGACTGCCTGCATAGGACAGGGACCGAAGGCTTGACAGATCAAAGGCACTGATATCGCATAATTGAAGCAGCCATCCGTAAATGGTGGGCACCAAATTCATATGGGTGCATCTCTCATCCTGGATCAGTCGCAGGATTTCGTTGAGATCGGGTTTGCGGTTGATGACCACCTTGCCTCCGGCCAATAGCAGGCCGAAGGTGGGCCAGAAGGAGACATGAAAGAGGGGCAGGATCATACAGGTAATATCATCGGTTCCGAAGTTATACATTAAATTGCAATTTATAACCCCGGTCATGATGTTTCGATGGGAAAGCATGACACCTTTTGGCAAGCCGGTGGTGCCTCCCGTATACATCAGCACTGCCATATCATTTTCATCCACAGGCTCAAACCCGTCTGTTTCCGGCGCATTGGCCAGAAGTGTTTCATAGTCTGTAAATGTATTTTCAGAGCCGTCTATGGAAATCCAGGCTTTGATCCGGGGCAGATTTGGCTTAAGTTTAAGGCTGATCTCGTCATAGGCGCTACCGACGAAAAAACAGACTGCCTCGCTGTCCTCAACGATATGGGCTAGTTCCGACTCTGAAAGGCGATAATTCAGCGGAGTGATACTCATCCCGGCTTTTGCCGCCGCAAAATAGACTTCAATATACTTATCGGTGTTCTCCTCCAGGATGGTCAGCCGGTCCCCCCTTTTAAATCCAAGTTTGAGAAGCCCGTTGGCCAAGCGATTCACCCGCTTGTCCATCTGGCTGTAGCTCATTTGTCTTCCTTCAAAAACAAGGGCCTGTCTTTCCGGATGTAACAATGCATTTTTTCGTGGTATATCACCAAGCGTATACATATTTTATCTCCTCTCACTGGTTTATTTATCAATGGGATAAGGAATAGCTGTCGGTTTCAGACCATGGAGGCCTAACTCCAGGATTTGGGCAGTCCCTGGAACTGCATGAGCATGTTTTTGCTCATCTCATTGGAGATGGGTGAAAACTGCAACTGGTACGCATCACGAAGATAACGCTGCATGGGATACTCACTGCAGATACCGTATCCGCCCATGATTTCCGCACCAAAACGTCCGGCGTGTAAGGCACCTTCACTGGCCACCAGTTTGGCCATGGTGGCTTCCAGGTGGTAGGGCTTGCCCTGGTCGCACAGCCAGGCAGCCTTGTAGGTCAGGTTCCGGCAGTTTTCCAGGTTGATGTACATATCAGCCATGTAGTGCTGGAGGCTTTGGAAACGGCTGATGGGACCGCCGAAGGCCTGGCGCTGCTGTGCATATTCCACGGCGTCTTCATAGGCTGCGGCAATCAATCCCACCCCCATCATGGCGCATCCGATACGTTCGGGGTTCAACACGGTCAGCATCTCGTACCAGCCAGTGCCCCGGTTCCCCAACATACTGTCCGCAGCCACTTCCACATTGTTAAAGGTAATCCCCACGGAATCGCAGTGGTGACAGCTTATTTTGGGTATCCGGGTAAAGGTGATGCCTTCAGAGTTTGAGGGCACGAGGAATACGGACATGGACTCTGACGGCTTGGCATCCTGTTCGGTGCGGCAGACCAGAATCATGTAGTCGGAAACATGGGCGGCCGTGATAAATACCTTTTCACCGTTGATCACAAAACGGCCGTCTTTTTCTTCGGCAAAGGTTTCCATGGCGCCGATAATATCGGTGCCGCCGCCGGGTTCGGTCAGTGCCATGCACATTTTGAGTTCACCTTCAGCAAGCCTGGGCAGGTATTTGTCTTTCATCTCAGGGCTGCCCAGTTCGGTAATGGCCCGTGCGCCGAATCCTGTTGTGGTTCCCACGGCAAGAGCCACTGACATGGACGCCTTGCAGACCTCTTCAAACATGATCATTGAGTCAACCATCCCGAGATTGTCGCCGCCGTATTCTTCGGGTATACTTGCGCTGAAAAATCCGATATCCACAAATTTTTGCCACAGTTCATCCGGTGGAAAATCCACGTTTTCATCCATCCACTGGACATACTCTTTACTCAACTCTTTTTTGCAGAACCGCCGGGTCTCCTTGCGGATCATCTCCTGCTCTTTGGTAAGACTAAAATCCATGTTACTCTCCTGATGCTATTTTTTATCTGATGCCTCATTGTTCTGTTTCTGTTGTTCTACCAACTCGTTGGGATTCTCCCTGAAGTGGTCCATCATTCCCTGGATATCAGGTGCGTAGGTCAACCACTGGATACTGTTTCTCTCAACGGCCAGGGCGGTTTCCATGTCACAACCGTCCACGGAGCGAGCCATGACTTCCTTGCCCATGCGAAGGGCGATAGGTTTTTTTGAACTGATATTATCCACCACTTTTTGAAACTCATCCTCAAACTGATCATCGGGAAACACCCGGGTCAGCATGCCCATTTCGTAAATCTCTGTAGCTGTATAATCCTTTCTGCCGGAGTAGATGATCTCACGGGCCCTGAATATGGGCATGCTTCTGGGCAGACGTGCTGTTCCGCCCCATCCGGGCAGAATCCCCATATTGATTTCCGTGGTACCTATTCGTGCGGATGCTTTGGCATAAAGCAGGTCACAGCAGAGTGCAATTTCAAGACCTCCGGCCAGGCAGTGCCCGTCGATTTTACCGATGACCACTTTTTCAGACTTGGTAATGGCGTTCTGGACATCAAGGCCGTCATGGGCCAGCCAGTTAAGGCAGGACTGATGTTCGGCAAGGGAGGGGAAGACGTCCAGATCTCCGCCGGTGCAAAACGCTTTTTCACCGGCACCGGCCAGGACCACAACGCCCACAGCGGCTTCCTCTCTCACCCGTCTGAATGCATCAACCAGGTCCATGGCCATCTGTTTGTTGATGGCGTTGAATTTATCCGGCCGGTTCAAAGTGATGGTGCAGACCGCATTGTTCACCCCGCCGATTTCATAGGTAATGGTCTGATAATCTATCGTAGTCATCTTTTACTCCCTATTATTGGTCGCCCATTGCGGTCCGCAAAGACGCATTCGCAGGTTGAAAGTAAGGCATTGAAACCTCGTCGGTAAGCGCCTCAAAAACCACCTCAACCTCCATCCCGATTTCCAAAGATTCTATATCGCAATTCACAATGCGGGTAGTCATTGCGAATCCTTCTGCAAGGTCCACCTCGGCGATGATATAGGGAATGTCTTCCCAGAACACAGGCTCGACCTGGTCCATCATTTCCGTGAAAGAATACACTTTTGCCTTGCCGGATGACTCAATCCAGGTCAGGTTTTCACTCCAGCACTCCGGGCAGACTTTTTTGGGAAAAAAGATATTCGAGTTACAGTCCCGGCATTGCTGGACCAGGAGTTTTCCTTCTTTGGTTGCCGCCCAGAAATCTTTGGTCCACGGCTGCATAACCGGAACGGGCTTTTGATTTTCTGTCATGATTAATCCCTCCCCCAAACAGTTGATATGAAATTCATGCCGGACCCGCCGGCTGTGCATTGGTATATGTATTTGGCATCCGCCACCTGTCTTTTTCCGGCTTTGCCCATTAACTGGCGGGCTGTTTCAACATAGGTGGCCATGCTTACGCCCGAACCTGTGTGTCCCCGGCCCACAGCGTCGCCGATGGTTGCCCAGGGCAGCTTGCCGCCGGGCGCCGTATGACTCTCCATGAACATTTTGCCGGCCTGACCACGCTCGCAAATCCCCAATTCCTCCATGACAATGGGATGCGTCACCGGATAGGCCATATAGATATTCCAGATATTAATATCTGACTTGGATATCCCGGCCTGCGCCAGCGCTTCATGCGCAGAGACACCTATGTCTTTTCGCATTTTGTCATTGTCCCGGGTGGTGGTAAACGCAGAAAAATACCGCGAGGCTTCTCCGATCTTGAAAGCAGCAGGGACCCCACGCTTTCTTGCGTTTTCAGGGGACGTGACCACCATGGCCGCACCGCCGTCCGCCAGCATATTGCACTCCCGTTTATGGAGAGGAGAGGCAACCATACCGGACGAAAGCACTTTCTCTATGGAGGGCACTTCTTTTTTATAAAAGATGGAGTTGGGATCCAATGTCGCCCACTTTCTGTGGGACACTACAACGGAAGCCAGTTCTTCAGCCGTGATTCCTGTTTCATGCATATAACGCCGGGTAAGCAGGGCGATCATTCCGTTGTATGTCTGGCCAAAGGGGTATTCCCACTGGCGGTCGATTCCGGCCTTGGCAAAAAAATTGATCAGGTCCGGAACAGGAATGGTGGAATGCTTGGTCAGATGGGGAATCAGAACATATTGAGCCGCTCCGCTTTCAATGAGTTGCTCGGCCAAGCGAAGGCAGTTTGATGTGGAGGCACCGCCTGCATTACAGACACAGACATCCTTGCACCCTTTCAACCCCAGTTCTTCCGGGATTTTGCCAAAGGATATTTCAGCATAGACTTCCGGCTGTGCCTGGGGGGCGACAGTTACAACGGCCTCTATCTCGTTTTTGTCGATGCCGGCGTCCCTGACCGCTGACATACATGTTTCATAAATTATATCCCACCGGGACCGATCCGGATATATTCCCGTGGGGACCTCTCCGATACCGATGATCGCTAATTTCGCATTATCCATGGGTTCTCCTTTTTTTTGTGTTAACATAATTCAATTACTGAGTGTCTGGGTCCCAAAACGCCTTTTCATCCTGAATGAAAACTATAGAAAATGACGATTCGTTTTTTCGTCATTGATTATTAGGATATAAGAAATGTCATGTCAATACTTATGGCTGGTATGATATGGAATCGGGTGATTCGTAGTAATGTGTTGATTTTATTGAATATATTACAAATTAGAATGCCGCTCATTTTGTAAGAAGCGCCACTGTAAAGGGCGATTGCAGAAGCTAAACTATATAGTTAAAAACTATAGATTGAGATTGCTCCCATAAGAAAATCATTTATAGAACTGATGATGACTGCCAGAACTATTGCAGGGCATACATATATAGTTGCCCTTTATTTGTAATCCAACCACTCCTGCCCCTGTTGGTAGATCTTAGCCACCTTGACAGTCCCATCAACAGCAAGGTCCTCAACTATCGAATAGCCTGATTTCTCCAAGCCATAGGCAAGGTGTTTGTAGGCAGAGGGATATTTGTCAAAATTTATAAACAGACTTCCCACCCAAAAAAGAAACGAGGGTCCGACACTGTCTATACGATCTTTTTCATAAATCGTGACACGCTTTAAAATGCGCCATCCATCCCCTCTGTTTTCCAAAAGGTCATAGAATCTGGCATATGAGGTGATATCAATATCTACAGGGCCTGTTCGCCCTCTGGCCATGATAACGATACTGGTCTCGCTTACGGCCCTGTTTCCATTTATGGAAACAATGGGTAATCCGATCATGTGTTTTACTTTAGATTTATTCTCAGCCATCTTTTTGGATGCTTGGACAAACCCGTCAAAAGGACCCTTGAACCAACTCACCTCTATGGTGCCTTCCGGGTGAAAGGTGTCTAAAAGAGATTCCCACATAGACTGGTCCCTGGCTCGTCCCCATTTCAGCATCAGCTGGGAAATGAGAATGTGATCATTAGCCATTTTGGCAGAGTCCTTAGCTGTTGCGCTCTTACCTGTATATTCGTTTTTTTTGCCCTTCTCAATGCTCGCCTGATCACTGGGAGACTCTTGGGCAAAAACAAAGGGGTTGAATAACAAAACAAACAGGATAATACTTAGAAAAACGACTATTTTATTCATGATGATCTCCCATTATAATCTGCAAGTTTACGGCATTCATGGAATCGCCTTTATGCTATAATTTAAAACCCAACCTCGTTGATAAAGTCGGTGGAAAAAAAACATTTCATATGCTATCTAAAACTATAGATAGTGAAAGATCGTTTTTGATAGTTGTTATGGCATGAAAAAATTTATGTCAATACGTATCATGGCAATGTTAAAATTTGGATGATTCCTTGTAACATCATGTTATTTAAAGGATATCGACATTGTCAAAATACCATTCAATTTGTAAGAGCCTCATATGGGAAGTGTCTCAACAAAAACTGATCTATAGAGTTGAAAACTATAGTTAAAAGGAGCTGCCATGAAAATAAAAGAGTTGGAAGAAAAATCCGGAGTCCCGAGGACAACGATCCATTTCTATCTTCGCAATAGCATCCTCCACCCACCGCGAAAAACCGGCCGGACAATGGCATATTACGATAACAGCCATCTGGTGCAATTAAAAAAAATTCAGAAGATCAAAAAAGGGAGGCGGCTTCCGATAGCATTTCTCAAGGAACAGATGGATGCCTCCCATGCAGCTTCCGGCAAGGACACCGACGTTGTCTTTGGGAAACCGGTACCGACCACCAGGGAAAGAAAACAAAAGTACCGTTTAATAATCCGAAAGGCAATCGAGATATTCAGCAGGAACGGATACCATAAAACCAAGATATCCGATATCACCAGCGCCCTGAACATTTCCACCGGCACATTTTATATATATTTTAGTAATAAGCACGAGTTGTTTATCAAAGTAATAGATGACGTTTTTCGGACTATTGTAGGGGATGCGGCAATTGCATTAAAAGGGACAGATGATTTTGTAGAGAGAATGATAATTCGAGGAAGAATTTTTTATGACAACTATACAAAATACAGTGAGCTGTTAAACCAGTTGAGAGCGGAGATGACCCGTGAAAGCGTCTGGCCTGCAGAAAAAATTAAAAAACTTTACCACGGACTGACCCTTCCTGTGATCAGGGATATTCAAGCCGCTGTGGATGCAGGTGTGATTCGGCGGGTGGATCCGGATCTTACAGCCTATTCTCTCACAGGGCAGATTGAAATTATGTCATTGAGATTGTCCCTGGATGATAAATATACAATTGAAGATATCACCGATTACATCGTGGAGACATCAAGTCAATGGCTGTTCAAAGACAATGGGGTTTGAATCAAAGAGCTGCCAGGGAAAAGCATAAAAGAAATCTATCTGATGGCTCGAGACCTCACCCGAATCTAACAGTCAAGCGATCAGTTATCATCCATCAATTATTAAAACCGCTGAATCAAATACACAAAAACCGGTAAATTGCTCTGTTTATTTATTTCACGGATCCGGGGCAGCAGTTCTTTTTTCTTGGGGCTGTTCTGGACAGGTGACAGGTATACGGTTCCTTTGCAGTTTCTGGTTTTCGGCGCGTTGGAAAGCAACGAGACAAGGCTGTCATAATGATCTTTTCCAAGATCAGTTCCTATCAGAAAATTGCAGGTTACCTCTATGTTTGGAAAGTCATTATTAATGGCGCATATTTTTTCAAATGCATGGGCCACTTTTGAGGGGGTCAGGGGTTTGCCGATTTCTTTCAGGGTGGCGGGATCAAGGGATTCCAGTCCCACATTGATATAGGTTTTAAACCTCAGGCGGTCCAGATGATCAAACATTGAATCCTTGGCATTTAACAGGGAATCCGCACTTGCAAACATGAACATTCGGGGTGCTTCTTTTAAAGACCCGGGGTGCTTTTCTAAACACCCGGGGTGCTTTTCAAAACACCCGGATTGCTTTTTAAAATACCCTTGAACCTCAGTTTGACCGTGGTCAAAGCCGAAAGCCTCAAATGCCGTTGATGCGGTGTCGCAGATCAGGTCTTGTCCAGCAGCCATTGCATCATGATTGCCCAGGAAAAGAGCGTTGTAATTCTCAAGGTTCCGGCCGTAAAAGGTTTTCAGATGCTGAATCTGCTCTAATATTTGTTTTCTGGTGCGGGGGGCAAACTTTTGTGATGATTTTACACAGCAGAATTTGCAGTGGTAGAGACAGCCGTCGGCAATGGTGAGAGGAATCAGTTCATAATCCACATGCCGGGTATCTGGCGGAAGTACGGAAATTTCTTCTCCGGTGATTTCTTTAAGCTGCCGGGATCTGTTGAACAGGGTTTGATCATCATTTTCCAATATCTTTCGGGCAAGATCCATAGCATTGGGATGAAGGGTGTTTTGATGCACCCCGTCATACAGGTTGGCAAACAATTGGGACCAACTCGCAAAGGCCATCATGATAACAGGGTTTTCCCTGTAGTTGATGTCCCATACCGCATTGCTGGGGTAGGGCAGGCAGGGAAGATAATAATCCCCCATCCAGGATATGATGCCGTTTTCAGTGCTGTCATCCCCAACTGTATAGTGGACCCAGTCATTACCGTCGGTTCGTTTCAGTTGCTCGGAGGGATGTGGCCAGTTTGTGTTAAGGCCCCTGATAAATTTTATTTCACCGTTTAGATTGAATATAAACTCATGATCCGGGGTTCTGATTTTTGAGTGCCGGCCAATTTTTCGCAGGTAGGGGTTTCTTGTGATTTTCCCAGATCCTGTGGTTTCGATGCTTATGGCAAGAGGCGTGTGATGGGAGGGGAACATTCTTTACATCCTTTATTTTATATAGAGAGAACCCACGGCAGGCCGAATAACATCAATCCTACTAAGAAAAATCCTATCATCCGTTTTGATACTTGTTCTTTGATACCCATATAAACGGGCTGGAGAATGAAAATTCGAATGATCCAGAAGATGACAATGGATGTAAGCAATGCTCTGCCGATTCCAGGTTCAAGCAATTGTTGACTATAGAAAAAAGGAATATAGGCAAATATGAGCCAGATCACCGCTAAAGCCCAATTCATGATTTTCAGGGGGGACTCAACCAGGGGGCGTTTGTCGTTCGGGAGCAGGACAAGAATATCATCCCAGTTTAATGCCTTTGGAAAAACAACATGTAAAAGTGCACAGATAAGATGATAAATACCGCCGATTTTTAATAGTATAAGACTCATGGCTTTTCCTTTTAAATAAATGTCAAGGTAGCTGAAACCAACTAAATATGGATACTTAAATTGAGCTGTCTGTTTATGCTAAGTGCTGAAAGCTGTTTTCTCAGGCCGCCCCAATATTCGTGATCGGTAGAAAACACGGCCTGTTCGATCTGTTCTGTTTGATCTGAAAAGTGCCGGGTTAAATTTTTTTTTACATTAATCCAGTTTGCACCTGTTGGGTCCGTAAATCCCAATCCGTAAATCCAGATAACATCTGCATACGGTGCTGTTATGTCAATGAGGGCAAGCGGATCTGTAATATGCGGGATGACGGGGCAGAGCAGAGCTCCGGTCGGGATACCTGCCATACGGAATTGTGCAAGTGCATCAACCCGTTTTTCCGTATCCACGGTATTGGCTTCAAACAGTTTTCTTGTTTTTTCATCGTTAAATGCGACGGATACACTGACATGGGGATGATTCATCCGTTTAAGAATATCCATATCCCTGAGCACCAGGTCTGATTTGGTGAGGATACTTGCGGAAAATCCTTTTTTAAGAAGAAGCTTAAGAATGCTGCGGGTCTGCAACAATTCTGCTTCCTGAGGTTGGTACGGATCTGTATGATAGCCCCGATAAATGGTCTGGGGAACAATTAAATCAAGCTCTTTTTCAAGCCTGTCAATTAGATCCCTATGGACTTGAATTTCCTGGGACCAGTCTGTTTGCGCCTGGGGTAGGACATAGCAGTAATAACAATAATGTTCGCACCCGATGTAGGGATCAATCTGATAGTTCAAATCCTTGAGACTACACGGGGTAATAATGGGTTCGATGGTGGATTGGGAGTTTTTCATGATGGTTCCCGTTTTAGAAATTTTAGATTTTCGATGTTCGGGACCGGCTTGAAATAAAAAGATCCAGCCTCAAACTACACTCAAGCGCTATCAGAAACGATCATATGACACAAGAAAAATTAAAAAATATTTGTGGGTCCTGAGGATCACGGCTTCAAAAATTTAACCGGATATGATATTAATAGGTGCTTAAAGTAACCATTCAGGAAAATTGAGGATATTGATGGACGACAATAAGGAAAAATCGGGTGCCAAACCCATGATGAATCCCTATATATTTACCTTTCTGCTCATGGCATTCGGGCTCTGGTGTTTTTGGGACGGATGGGTGGTAGCGAATCCGGATATGAAAGACTATGCTGTGACCATGAACAAGATCGCAAGTTGTATCCTCATCCCCTGGGCAATCTGGGACTTTTTCAAGGTCCGGAAACGCTCAAAACAAGAAGGACGGGACCCGGATAATTAGCCGGAGTCTATGTCCGCCTATGTTTGATTTTGGTTTTCTTCATTTTTATGGATGGCGGTTGCGGAAAACCTAAATCATATCTTTTTTATAATCATTTGAATTTATTATTTATTTTATGAGGCAGCCACTTAAGGGGTTGATTCTCTATAAAATTATTGTTAGATTTCCACCCTTAATTTGCACAGACAAGGATTTTGTTTCCATGGGATCAGAAGCCATAGAAAAACCATTAGATAAAACACTTAAACCGGAAATTGAAAAACGCAGGACATTTGGGATTATCTCCCATCCTGATGCCGGTAAAACCACGTTGACTGAAAAACTGCTGCTCTTTGGCGGTGCCATCCAGCAGGCAGGCGCCGTCAAATCCAGAAAAGTGGCCAGGGCAGCAACTTCGGATTTTCTTACCATTGAACAGGAGAGGGGAATTTCCGTCTCCTCATCCGTGATGAAGTTCAACTATAAAGATTATGAGATCAATCTTCTGGATACCCCCGGGCATAAGGATTTTTCCGAAGATACCTACCGGGTGCTCACGGCCGTTGATTGTGCGGTCATGATCATTGATTCGGCCAAAGGGGTTGAGCCCCAGACCAGAAAGCTTATGGAGGTGTGCCGGATGCGGAACACCCCGATCATCACCTTTATTAATAAGCTGGACCGGGAAGGCCTGGAACCACTGGATCTTTTTCAGGATATTGAAGACAAACTTCAGATTGAATGTGTTCCCCTGACCTGGCCCATCGGCATGGGCAAGCGGTTCAAAGGGGTCTACAACCTGGAGAAAAAGGAGTTGGGTGTGTTTTCTCCGGGGTATTCGCCCAAGGATGATGAAGGTGTGATGATTCAGGACCTTGCAGACCCGCAGCTGGATGAACTCATCGGTGACTCCCAGGCAGAACAGCTCCGGGAGGATGTTGAACTGATTTCCGTAGCAGCAGAACCCTTTGATATGGATCTTTATCTGAACGGTACCCAGACCCCGGTATTCTTTGGGTCTGCCATCAATAATTTCGG
>PIVQ01000288.1 GCA_003354055.1 Desulfobacteraceae bacterium
AAGGATTTAATCAGATGGAACAAAGCATGTCCTCATGTGTTGTCTTCGGGTCTGGTTCTTGTTCATTTGAATTCCCATAAATTACCCTATCCTGAAGTGATTTGCACGGAATATCTTGTTGGCGGTGCTGAAAAGTTTCCCTGGATGGCAAACTGGAATTAGGATTTGTTTTGGCGGCGCCGGTGCTGTATGCTGAGTGACAATACGTTAAAAATTATCCGGGTTTCAAGATAGCGATAAAGGAGGAATCAGGCGTGACAGGGCTGAAGAAAAACCTTAGGCTGTGTAATCTTAGGATTTTTCTAATCATGGTTGTTTTTCTGGCATGCGAACCGGGAGTCGCCTGGAGCGAGAGAAACAAGGCAGGAACAATCAACCTTGCTCCATATGCCCGGGTTCTGGTAGATCCCACAGCCGCATTGACCCTGTCAGAGGTATCAGATCTGGCCGATCAATTCACCCCTCTTGCCAGCGAACAAATTTATTTTAAGCTGACGGAAGCAGCCTATTGGGTCCGGTTTTCCCTGCCCTTTGATCCGTCTGAGCTGTCAAATGGCTGGGTATTGGAAGTGGGCCGGTATTTTTCATATTTCTTTTCGGAGGTGGATTTGTTTACTCCCCGTCCCGAAGGCGGATATTCCCACGCACAGGCCGGTTCCGACAGGACCGTACCCAAAGACCGGATCCGGATGCCGAAAATTTACCTGACCATTCCGGAAGAATTTAAACCCGGTGCCTATGCCTTTCTCCGTCTGAAATGCCGTGTGGATATCCAAGAACCCCTGAGTCTGGTTCCCAGAGACCAGTTACTTGGCCGGGATATGGCGGACATGGCCCTGCCGGTGTTTGCATTTGGCATACTTCTGGCCATGATCGGGTATAATTTTTTACTTCTTCTTGGTTTGAGAATGAGGGTTTATCTTTATTATACCCTGAATGTCTGTTGCACCTTTGTCTGGCAGTTTTTCGCTGTTGGATATGTATTTGTGTTTTTTGATCTGCCGGCCGGTGTTTATCTGCCCGTGGGGTATTTCTTTGCCCGGTTGTCAGGGGCTTTTGCCCTTATGGTGATCCGTACCTTCTTAAATACCAGGCAAATGACGCCGGTTCTGGACCGAATCTTTCTGACGTTCATAGGAGGCTGGATACTCTCCCTTATTCTGGTGTTTCCGGGGCAATGGGAGCTTGCGGAGATACTGGCCTATTTTTTGGGGCTTGCCTCCATTCCTCTGGTCATCTGGACCACTGTCGTCAGAATCCGTCAGGGATTCGGTGCAGCCCGGTTTCTATTGCTGGCCTGGGGCGCTCTGGGTGCAGGGCTTCTGGTATACAGTCTTCAGAACATGGAACTTATCCCCACCACGGTCTGGACCATCCATTCATTTTTATTCGGGGCCACACTGGAATCGGTATTCCTCTCCCTGGCCCTGGCGGAATTGATAAATAAGCTCAAAAGGGAAAAGAACGAATTGGAGGAACGGGAACAACGGTACCGGAACCTGAGCCGCCTGGACAGCTTAACCGGTCTTTTCTGACGGCGGTATTTTAACAGGCAGATGGACAATGCCATAATAAACGCCCGTCCGTCCTGTAGCCCCCTTGCCCTGATTGTCATGGATGTGGATGATTTTAAGCAGATCAACGATACCCACGGTCATCCTGAAGGAGACAAGGTGTTAAAGGCCCTGGCACAGATCATTCGGACCAGCATCAGAGAAACCGATATGGCCTGCCGCTACGGTGGGGAGGAGTTTGCCGTGTTTCTGCCGGCAACTGCCAGGACTGCGGCGGAAATGGTGGCTGAACGAATCCGAAATAGGTTTTGCAGTTCAACGTTTTATTCAGCACCGGACCAGGGGTTTGGGTGTACCGTAAGCCTTGGCCTTTCATTTCTTGAGGATAAAGATAAACGGAGAACGGATCTATTCCGACGGGCGGACCAGGCCCTTTATGAGGCCAAAGCCCGTGGAAAGAATCAGGTCAGGATGACCCCATTATAAACAGGTGACCAACGCAGGTGACCATCGGATAAGGACGGATAAAACATGCCCTATGTAAACATCAAAATTACCCGCGAGGGGGTTACACCGGAACAAAAGGCCGAGCTGATCAAAGGGACCACCGATCTTCTGGTCCGTGTGCTGGGAAAAAATCCTGCCACCACTGTTGTGGTAATAGATGAGGTGGACACGGACAATTGGGGGATCGGTGGCGAGGTGGTCACCCAGCTTAGGATCGGCTCCAAAATTACTTGATCTTTTGTTTTGAAAATACCCATTTAAGGGGTTTTGGAAACAAGTTTCTGCCCTTCAGGGTATTTAGATCAAGTTATTTTGTAACGATTCCTTAGGAAAAAATAATCCAATACCGTTTACTTTTCCTGCCAGACCGGGACCCTTTTTTCAAAAAAAGCAGCCACGCCCTCTTTGGCATCCTCAGTTGAGCACAGCCTTGCAAATGCTTCGTTCATGTGGGCAAACTGACCGTCATATCCCATATCTTCAGATGCATAAAAGGCTGACTTGGCAATCTGTACCGCAATGGGACTTTTCCGGGCCAATTCCTGTGCCCATGCATACGCCTGATCCTCAAGCTCATCCTTTTGAACGATCCGGTTGATCAGGCCGAGTTCCTTGGCTTCTTTTGCCTTGATGAGATTTCCATATAGCAGCAGTTCAAGGGCTTTTTTCCGTCCCACACACCTGGCCACCGGAATCACCGGTCCCACACAGTTGAGCCCTACATTTATAGCTGTCAGTCCCATACGGGCATTATCCGCTGCTATGACCAAATCCGAGGCTGCAATAAGCCCCATACCGTTGGCCGCTGCCACCCCCTGCAACTGGGCAATCACCGGTGTTTTTATCTTTGATATGGTAACCAAAGGGGCTTCCATTTTTTCAATCCACTCCCGGTATAGGACAGGGGTTTTTCCGGCAAGTTCGTTTACATCAATGCCAGCGCAAAAGGCCCGGCCGGCACCCTTTAATAAGATCACCCGGACCTTGGGATCCTGGTCCATTTCTACAAGGGCCTGATTCAACTCCTTTGCCATCCCACTGCTGAAGGTGTTCATGCTGTCGGGGCGGTTCAGGGTCAGTGTACCCACATAATTTTCGTCGGTTGTAAGGATAATGGTTTCAAAACCCATGGGATGCTCCTTTATTTACAATGATGAAAGATGTTTTTGCTGATGCAAAAACACCCTAACAGGTCAGGATTATAAAGAAAAGGAATATGGCTTGCAGCCACGTCTGATTTAATCCCGTTTCCAGAGGATCCGGATCCCCGGCTGAATCCCGTACAGGTCGCAGAATCCTGCCCTGACTTCCACCACAAATAGGGCCGGTCCGGCCGAGTTGTAGGTCTGCTTCGACATGGGCCGGGTATGTCTGTGGATGTTTATTACCCGGCTGTTTTCATCTATAAAGATGATATCCAGGGAAGTCGGGGTATCGGTCATGATAAAAGATCGAATGGCAGCATTTTGATAAACAAACAGCATGCCCTGGGAGAAATCAGGAACCGGGCGTTTCCTCAGTCCCCGGATGCGTTGGGCACGTGTGTCTGCGATTTCAATGGCAATGGTTGTGATTGTGGCACCGTCTTCCGTCAGCCAGGGAAGCTGGCCGTCAAAGTGTAATTCAGATTCGGATCTGCTGTCGGAGGCTTTGGTATTTTGGGGAGAGATACAACAGATAATCGCTATAGTCCAGGCGGTAACCAGAACACCCAGATAATGGTTGGTAGATTGCTTTATGGCCGGAGAAATATAATCGCTCATAGGTATGAGTATCCTACGGTCTGTGCCCGTGTAAGTCAATCTGGGTAGGTGGCGGGTAGGTGGCGGGTAGGTGGGATTTATGCTCTTTAGCCCGACTATATGGTTTGGCTCTGAGGCATATCAACCGCCGGTCCGGATGGGATGTCCGGCCTGATTGAACAATTTTAAGCGGTTCTAAACTCGTTCCGCAAAACGCCGTTAATACTGTTACACAGCACGCCGTTTTTTAGCTTCACTTCATTAAGAACCGCAAAAAAATTGCAATCTAATGGCTCGGACACCCCGTCCGGACCTACCCGGTTTGCGACCGATTTGGGTCCGACCGATTTGGATATCGTTTTTTATCTTTCAGTGAGTTCTTTTTTAAATACAACTTTGCGATCATTTTCCCGGAGGTAGTGCAAGGTTACGGGAATACCGTCTTCAACAAGGTCCCCCGGTTCCATGGTAAATCCCATACGGTGGTGAAATCCTATGGATAACTTGTTTTCCGGGGCTGTACAGGATCTGACAATTGTCCTGGAATTTGTCAGACAGTGGTCATAGAAACATTGGTAAAGTTTTTTTCCAAGCCCCTGGTCCCGGAATTCCGGATGTACGCCAACAAAGTGGATATACCCTTCTTTGGGGTGATCCTGAGAGAGAAATCCCACCAGAAAACCACAGAGCCTGTCATCTTGCTCAGCGATAAAAGATGAACTGCCAAAGTGAATGAAAAATAATTTTGGCACTGAAGACCGAAGGTCCCGGCCTCCCCACCACTCAGGGATTACGGAAATAACAGTCTTATGATCTGAAGGAAAAGCATTTCGGATGACAGGTTGTTTGAAATTGTGAGTTTTCATCTTTAGCGTTTTTTAGAAGAATCCATATGAGTGCTTTCTGTTCTTAATAAATCAGTGTACAACTCACATTGATATCTCCTGAACACTTGACAGTCAAGTGTTTTAAGAGAAAATCAGAGGCCTGCCACATCGGGTAAGATTTTAAAAAATACATACTTATAGTTATTGTCAAATCAGGCACGACATGCCAATTATTATCTTTATTGATAAGTTTTACACGGGGGATAGAATATCAGGCAGACTTCACATTGGATTTTGAGCGATAAATATCATTGGGGATTATGAAAACAATAGCAGTTGTGATCGCAGATGATCATCCACTAGTTCGAAAAGCAGTTAAAAATACATTCAGAAACAACAAGGAAATACAGTTTTTAGGAGAGGCTGATAACGGTATTGAACTGTTGGGGCTCATGGAAAAAACAGTCCCGGATATTGCAATCGTAGATCTTGAGATGCCGGAGATGGACGGTTATGATACTATTTTTGAACTGCATACCTTATATCCGGAAATTAAAATCATTGCCTTCAGCGGATTTTTAAATACAGCTAATCAACAGCGTGCCATTGAAATGGGTGCCTGTGCATCCATTAGTAAAACCGAAACAAGCGGGGATTTTATTAAAGCGCTTGAAGCGGTTATCCAAGGAAAAAATTATCATACAGATGTATCTTGCTCCTACTATGTTGATCCCCCTGAAGATAAAAAAGAAGGGGTGTTAACCCTTCGCGAAAAGCAGATATTGAGTTTGATTGCACAGGGGAAAACCAGTAAACAGATCGGTGAAGTGTATAATATTTCACAGTGGACTGTGGATAAACACCGCTCAAATATCCGGGCCAAATTAGGGCATAAAAGTCTGGCCGAAACAGTTCGCTATGCCATCGAAAGAGGATATATCGATACAAGGAGAGATTAATTCCATTGTTTTGAATTGCCTAAAACCCCAAAAGATACTGGTCATCGATGATGAGGCTGCTATTTTAAGGCTTTTGTTAGAGATACTGACAAGACAGGGGCATGAGGTCGATACAGCCCAAGGCGGGAAAGAGGGGATTCAAAAAGTTCAATCCAATCCATACGATATTATCATCACGGATATAAAAATGCCCGGTGTCTCAGGTATTGACGTTTTAAAAGAGGCAAAGAGGATAAAAGGCCGTGTCTTACCCGTAATAGCTATCTCCGGAACGCCCTGGTTGCTGGATAAAGGATTGTTTGATGCCGTTCTAACCAAACCATTCAGCCGGGATAAATTGTTTGAATTGATCAAAAATGTAACAGTGTCTTTTCCGGATGACACGTCTTGATTCATCCCGAATTCAATATTTCGTTTTTTCTTTTAACGGTCTGGGCGTTGATACGAAAAATAACGTACAGGAGATTAATCCAACAGCCAGGATTCGTGGTTGTACAGGGAGAGCAGTACAGGGAAGAGCAGGGTGTTTATCTCTTTTCTGTCGGTAGTAAGCATGCCTTTGCCGAATACCAGCTGGCGCTGGAATACCTCCGGGGTCAGGAAGCGGGTGGGGACCCTGATGTCCAGGGTTGAGATCCGTTTTTGCAGTTTGGTTCGGCTCAGGTTCGGATGGACCGCCAGATACCAGCCCCAGTCTCCGAAAGAGGGGACATTCTCGTGATAGGGGATTATTGAGAAACCGGCGGATTCAAGGGTCCGGCCGATGCATAAATAGCTTTCCTTTGCCAGGTAGGGAGAGGTAGACTGGACTGCCATGATCCCTTTGGCTGAAAGATGCCGTCTGATCTTTATATAAAATTCTCTTGAGTAAAGTTTGGTCAATTCCGGTGTGGACGGATCAGGCATGTCCACGATAATCACATCCCAGAATCCCTTTACGCCACCTAAAAACTTGTCTGCATCTACATTCATGACCCTGACTTCGGCCAGGTGGCTGGGTTCCGTACTTTGATTTGGGCGCCGGGTACCGCGACCCGGCTGATAGATCTGGCGGGCCGGACCCTGTGAAACACCTAAGGCAGTCAGGGTGGAGACCCGGGCATCTGAAAAGGCCTGATTGTTCATCCGGGTCAGCAGAGGATGGGTGGCGGAAAGTTCAGTCATGGCCGGGTCCAGATCCACCAGGGTGATCTGCCTCACATCCGGATATTTGAGGACCTCCCGCAGAGCAGCCCCGTCACCCCCTCCCAGGATCAATACCCGGTTCCTGGCCGGGGCCAGTTCCATAGCCGGGTGGACCAGGGATTCATGGTAACGGTCTTCATCTGTGCTGCACAATTGGAGGTTGCCGTTCAAAAAGAGGCGGGTTTCATCCAATGGTTCGTAATGGGTGATGACAATGTGCTGGTATTGGCTGGCTTTGGAATAGACGATAGGATCTTCGTACAGGGGTTGTTCATTTTTGATCTGCCAGTCCCGGTTGTTCAGGTATCCGTAGACCACGGCACAGAAGGTGGTCGTCATGATCAGCCCTAAAATCAGGCTTTTCGGGATCAGGCATTTCCGGGTAAAATAGACAAAGGTGACCAGCGCCAGGAAAAAGTTCATCCCGGCTGTGAGAAAGGCGGCCTCTGTAATAGGAAAGAACCTCAGCAGGATAAACACATAGATGAGAGCCCCTGCCAGGCTGCCGATATAGTCGGCAGAGAGGATATTGCCCAGGTTGGTGGATAACTCCTTGGAAAAATCATTGTTGATTCTGATGATCACCGGAATTTCAAGACCGATGAGGATGCCGATGAGGGATACAAAAAAGTAGAGCACCAGGCCGTAATGGGTTGTATATCCGTATGACAGATAGGTCAGGGTGGGGGAAAATCCCCCTGCCAGAGCCAGGGCTATCTCAATGATGATAAAGGCGTATATCAGACCTTTTTTGGGAATCCGGGACTGAATCAGGCTGCCGAATCCCATCCAGAACATCATCAGCCCAATCACCATGGCCCATTGCTCAAAGGCATTGCCCAGGATCATGGAGGCCAGGCTGGCCTGGATGTACTCAAGGATGATGCCGCAGGCCCCGGATGCGAACATACAGGCGCAGAGCAGGGCCGAGGCAAAGTTAAACGCCCCAAGGGGTCGTGATGACGGGTTCATTAAGATCTATATGGCATAGGCAATGATGATGGCCACAGCAGTTATGGCACTTTCCACTACCACCAGGGCTGCCACATTCTGGTCCTCTTTGATTTCTGTGGCCAGGTTGGTGGTGGGCAGCAGTACCCGGTCCATAACACTTCTGAATACCAGCAGCAATACCATGCCGAATACCGTGTAAATTGCGAAACCGGCTATATCCGTTCCCCATCCGGTAAAGGGACCGGACAGACTGGACATGAGGATGATGCCAAGGGCAATGAGAATCCCCCCAAGACCTATCCCTGCGGCCAGGTTATTCTTTTTGATCTCCTCTCTCACGTTAAAGGGGGTGATCAGTTCGTAGACAAATCCAAAGATCAGCAGAACCACCTGACCTAAGACAAAGAAAAGAATGGCCGAGGCCAGGGACTGGAGAAAGGTGCCGCCGCCGCCTGACAGGCTGCCGTTGAGGATAAAACCCGTGGCAATGTACATACTGGCTTCCACCATGCCCAGAGCGGTGTTACCGGTAACGGTTCTGCCGTCGGGCAGAGTAAATTCCTTGATACATTCCGCATCATTGTCCATATGGCCCATCATGATCAAATCATTGATAAACCTGGAGGAAAAGAGAAAGCCGACAATGATAAGACCGTCCACCGCAAGCAGGATCAGATCGAGCCAGAA
>PIVQ01000289.1 GCA_003354055.1 Desulfobacteraceae bacterium
CTGCTGCCGAACAATAAACCCCGGTATATCATGGGGGTGGGAACGCCGGAGAATCTGGTGACCCTGGTGGGCATGGGCTGTGATATGTTTGACTGCGTGATGCCGTCCAGAAATGCCAGGAACGGCCAGTTGTTTACCCGTACCGGCACCTTCAATATCCCCAATGCAAAATTCAAAACGGATGAACGCCCCATTGACGACACCTGCGGTTGTTATACCTGTCAAAACTACTCAAGGGCATATCTGAGACATTTATACAAAACCAAAGAGCTGCTGTCCTATCGTCTCAACACCATCCACAACCTCCATTATTACCTTGACCTCATGGCAAAAATGCGCCATGCAATAAAAGAAAATCGGTTTTTGGAATTTAAAAAAGATTTTTTTGCAGAAAGGGGAGCCCAGGGTTGATGTTGACCAACCGGACAATTACAGCTGTCAGGCCCGGATTTAAAAAGGCCCTTGAAAAGATATAACAAAAACTTAATGGATGATATATAATCATCTTGCCCGGAGAATAAAATATGCATGAAATGGGTATTGCCGAACAACTGGTAAAGATTGCTCTGGACGCCATTCCGGAGGATATTGAAAATCCAAGGGTGGAAATCCTGAACCTGAGAATCGGTAAATTGGCCTCTGTGGTGGAGCACAGCCTCACCTTCTGTCTTGAAATTATTACCAAGGATACCCCTCTTGAGAATGTGAAGCTTGCCATTGAAGAGGTGCCGGTGAAAATTAAATGCCTGGCCTGTAACAAGGAATGGGAGGTGGATACCCCCATGTTTAATTGTCCGGATTGCGAGGACACCGAAGTCACGATGCTGTCCGGCCGTGAGATCGAGATTTCCTCTATGGAACTTGCAGACGAAGAGCAGGCCGAAGGTTAAATAAAAAATATATAGATACGGGATTTAAGTTTATGGAAATAAATATTCGAAAACGGGTACTTGAGAAAAACGAAACCGAAGCAGACAAAAACAGGGCGTTTTTCAAAGATGTTTTTGTTTTGAACATGATGTCTTCACCGGGGTCGGGAAAGACGGAAACCCTGTGTAAAACTCTGGCACGGCTGATGCCTGATGTCCGGGTGGGAGTGATTGTGGGTGATGTCTGCACCACCAATGATGCGGACCGCCTTGAAGTCACCGGTGCCAAGGTCACCCAAATCAATACGGATCAGTTTGGCGGCGACTGCCATCTGGCTGCCCATCTTATTGATGCCGCGGCACGGGAGTTGGGATGCGATGACCTGGATCTGCTCATTGTTGAAAACATCGGAAACTTGGTCTGCCCCGCGGAATTTGACATTGGAGAGGATGCCAGGGCTGTGGTCTTAAGTGTTACCGAAGGTGAGGACAAACCCCTGAAATACCCCCTCATGTTCCAGGTGGCCGATGTTGCCATTCTTAATAAGATCGATTTGCTTCCCTATCTGGATTTTGATGCCCCCCTGGCTGTAGAAAATATGAAGAAAGTCCATCCGGGTATGCCGGTGTTTGAAATTTCTGCCAAAACGGAAGAGGGGTTCGAACCCTGGCTGGAATGGTTGAAAACAAAGGTAAAGGAAAAACTGGGGTAGTAGTAACCCGTTGGGATGTACCCGTTGGGATGTACCCGCTGGAACTGCCTTTGCCTTTATAAGTAAGGAGAGGCCCATGCAAAACAAATTAAGAAAACCATCAGCCTTTGCCGGATCCTGGTATCCTGGATCTGCAAAGGCGTGTGAAGCTGAGATTCAAGCTTTTTTAACGTCGAAGTCTCGGAATTACCCTTCCCTGGATGATGCTAAATTAGCGGGCAGTGTAGTAGGCGGCATTGTCCCCCATGCCGGCTGGGTCTACTCCGGCAGTATTGCCTGCCGGGTGATCGCTTCTCTCAAATCCTGCGAAAATAGCAAAAGCGTTGACACCATTCTTCTGTTCGGAGCTCACATGCACCCTGCCTCTCCGGCATTTGCCTTAAGCCATGGGGCGGTTGAAACCCCCTTTGGTGATATTCAGGTGGACAGGGAGCTTGTCGAACATATGGTGTCAAGCCTGAATGCCTCCGGCAACCCTGTTCAATCCCTTTCTCCCCAATCTTTTCCGGATGAAAATACCTTTGAGCTTCAATTCCCGTTTATCCGGTATTTCTTTCCTGATGCCCGTATTGTAATATGTGGCGTGCCGCCTTCGGAAGCTGCAGGTCGGATGGGAGAGGCAGCAGTTGAAAGTGCTGCCGCATTGGGGCGATCAGTTCGTATTATAGGCTCCACCGACATGACCCATTATGGGCCCAACTTCAGGTTTGAGCCGGCCGGGACGGGAGAGGCTGCCGTGGAGTGGGTGAGACAGGAAAACGATGCTCAGGCCATCCAGGCCCTGACGGAGATGGATGTGCCGGGGATCATTGCCCAGGGACTGGCCAATAAAAATATGTGCTGTTCCGGGGCTGCTGCCGCGGCTGTTTGCGCCTGTAAAAAAAGAGGCGTAGTCAAGGGGCTGTGCCTTGACTACGCCACAAGTTACGAACAATCCCGGTCCCAAAGCTTTGTGGGATATTGCGGGATGGTTTATTTAAGGCCTTTTTAGGGCATGATTATTCGGGCTGGGCAGTGGCAAATTCCGCCGCTTTTTTGATACGCTGAACGGTCTTTGTCTTTCCCAGAGCCAGGAGCATTTCAAAGATACCCGGGCTGACAGTGGTGCCGGTGACCGCAACTCTCAGGGGTTGAGCAATCTTTCCGAATCCTAGGCCGGTCTCTTCCATGATCGCCTTGAATACATTTTCAAGGGGCTCCTGAGTGTAGTCGTCCAGGGCTTCAATGGCGTTAGCACACTGTGACAGCATGGGGCCTGCTGTAGGTTTGAGGAATTTCTTAGCGGCCTTTTCTTCGAATTCAATATCTTCCGCATAGTAGAATACAGCAGCTTCCGCCATTTCCACCATGGTTTTACTTCTGGGCTGTAGGGTTTCAATCACCCCTTGGGTAAAGGCATCATTTAGTGTATCAACACCCAGGTCTGCAAGATGGGGAAGCAGGGCATCCGCCAGTTCGGCCGGGCTTTTTTTCTGGATATGCTTTGAGTTCAGTGCCATGAGTTTGTCCGTGTCAAACATGGAGGCGGACCGACCCAGGTGTTCCAGGTCGAATTTTTCAATAAGGTCGTCCCGCTCGAAAAATTCCTGGTCCCCGTGTGACCAGCCCAGGCGAACCAGGTAGTTGATCATGGCGTCGGGCAGAAATCCCATTTTCTGGTATTCACCCACGGACATAGCTCCGTGGCGCTTGCTGAGTCTGGATTTATCCGATCCCAATACCATGGGCACGTGTCCGAATACGGGCAGATTTGCACCCAGTGCCTTATAGATGAGCATCTGTTTGGGGGTGTTGATGAGATGATCATCTCCACGGATAACCGTGTTGATATTCATGGTGATATCATCAATGACCACGGCCAGGTTATACATGGCCACTCCGTTGCTTCGCTGGATGATGAAATCGTCAATCTCTGCATTCTGGAAGGCAGTGTTTCCCTTGACAACATCTTCCACAATGGTAACCCCTGTATCCGGGGTTTTGAGGCGGACCACAGTGTTTTTTGATTTGGTCAGGTTTCGTTCTCTGCACCGGCCGTTGTACATGGGCTTTAGCCCCTTGGCTCTGGCCTCTTCCCGCATGACATTAACCTCTTCCGGGGTGCAGTCGCAGTAATAGGCATGGCCGGATGCTACAAGCCGGTCGATGTGTTCGTTGTAAATGTCGTGACGCTGGGTCTGGAAATAGGGGCCTTCGTCCCAGTCAATACCCAGCCATTTCATGGAATCAAGAATGGCATCCACAGATTCCTGGGTAGACCGGACTTCATCGGTATCTTCAATGCGTAAAACAAATTTTCCCTTAGTCTTCCTGGCATAAAGCCAATTGAATAGGGCTGTTCTGGCACCTCCGATGTGCAGGTACCCTGTGGGGGAAGGGGGAAAACGCGTAATTATTGTATCCATATTGTCTCCATTAATTTTCGTATAATCTTTTAAAATCGAGCCCTTACCTACCATAAAAAGTTGGTTTCGGCAATAGACTGGTCGGGGGTTTTTAAGAAATACTGACTTCTGTTTATGTCTTTTTCTTGACACTCTTAAAAAATTGGGGTAAATATGTTTGTTTTATTATTTTGGTAAAAAAATAAATGAAATGCAAATGAAATAGTATAGTTAGGAGAATACAAATGGCAGTACCTAAGCAGAAAAATTCCAAGGCAAGAGGAAGAAAAAGACGGACCCATTACAAAACCAGTGCACCCACAGTTTCTGTGTGTCCCGAGTGTCAGGAGCCTAAGCTTCCCCATACCGCCTGCCCCGAATGCGGCGCTTATAAGGGGAGAAACGTCAAGGCTCTTGCCGAAGACGACGAATAACATCCATAAGGAGTCCATATCATGACCATTGAGACCAAAGTGAGAAAAGTGATTGCTGAGAAGATTCCTGATATTGATATCGATGATGTGGTTCCGGAAGCATCTTTAATTGAAGATCTGGGTGCAGATTCCCTGACCATTGTTGAGCTTGTCATGTCAATGGAAGAAATTTTCGAAATCGAAATTGATGACGATGCAGCCGAAGGTCTTGTGACTGTTCAGGATGCGATTGATTTTATCAAGACGAAATCATAATTCTTTGGGGAATTAAGACAGATGGATACGGGTAAAACTATTATTATCGGCAGTGACCATGCAGCATTCGGGTTAAAGGAAAAGATCAAGGATCTGCTGTTTAACCTCGGGTATCGTGTGGAAGATGCCGGTACGGACTCTGATGCATCGGTCAACTATGCCGATTACGGCAAAAAGGTCGCCGGGGCTGTATCCAAAGGAGAGTTTCCCAAAGGGATTCTTCTCTGTGGTACCGGCCTTGGCATGTCTATGGTGGCCAACCGGTACAAGGGCGTGAGAGCCGCCCTGTGTTCGGATGTTTTTTCCGTACAGATGAGCCGTCAGCATAACGATTCTAATGTTCTGGTTCTGGGCGGCCGTGTAGTCGGAGATATTTTGGCTTTTGAGCTGGTCAGGGCCTGGTTGAATACGGAATTTGAAGGCGGACGTCACCTGGACAGGATTCAGTCCATCGACGCCTAACGGCCGCCTAAAGACTGCTTAACGGCGGTTTGTAAGCGGCAGTCAGAAAATTAAAGTTGTATAATGTGAATAACAGAACCATGTACTCGTTTGTGTAAGGTGCTTAAAAGGAGGGTGATGAGCTATATTAAGGCAAGCGATCCTGAGATCGCAAAAGTTTTGGAAAGCGAAGCAGTTCGTCAGGAATACGGATTGAACCTCATTGCATCTGAAAACACGGTGAGTCGGGCCGTAATGGAAGCCCAGGGCTCCATCATGACCAATAAGTATGCAGAAGGCTATCCTGCCAAACGCTACTACGGCGGATGCGAGTTTGTGGATCAGGCTGAAGATCTGGCCATTGAGCGGGTGAAAAAACTTTTTGGGGTGGAATATGCCAATGTTCAGCCCCATTCCGGTTCCCAGGCCAACATGGGGGTTTATTTTGCCCTTTTGAATCCTGGAGACCGGGTTCTGGCAATGGACTTGTCCAACGGCGGACATCTTACCCATGGTGCCGGTGTCAGCTTTTCAGGTCGGCTGTATGATTTTACTCACTACGGCCTTGATCCAGATACGGAGACCATTGATCTGAACCAGGTGGAAGACCTGGCCAAATCAACCAAGCCCAAACTTATTGTGGCCGGTGCCAGCGCCTATCCTAGAATTATTGATTTCAAGGGTTTTGCTGAGATAGCCGCTAAAGTCGGTGCGTTGTTCATGGTGGATATGGCCCATATCGCAGGGCTTGTGGCCGCCGGTGTTCATCCGTCTCCCGTGGGATTTGCCGATGTGATCACCTCAACCACCCATAAAACCCTCCGGGGACCCAGGGGCGGGTTGATTCTGTCTTCTGATAAATTTGGCAAAGCCATCGGCAGTCAGATCTTCCCGGGGATTCAGGGCGGACCGCTTATGCATGTGATTACTGCCAAAGCGATTGCCTTTAAAGAGGCCCTTTCTCCTGCATTTTCCGATTACCAGAAACAGGTGGTCAAAAATTGCGGGATCCTGGCATCCGTGCTTATGGACAGAGGGTATAAACTGGTTTCCAACGGTACGGACAATCACATGGTGCTGGTGGATTTTAGTGACCGGGAGATTACGGGTAAAGAGGCTGAAGAACGGTTGGGCCAGGCTAATATTACGGTGAATAAAAACACAGTGCCTAATGAAAAGCGCAGCCCCTTTGTGACTTCCGGGATTAGGATCGGTGTTCCCCTGGTCACCTCCCGAGGTATGAAAGAAGAGGCAACCACTGCCATTGCCGGATTTATCTGTGATATTCTGGATGATACGGCCAATGTGAGTGCCGTAGCTGATCAGGTCAAAGCGCTTTGCAGTCAGTACCCTTTATATGAAGAGACTCCAGCCCCATGACCCAGATTCCCCCAGAACTTGCCACCATTGACAAACGCTCCAAAAGGCCTACATGGGACGAGTACTTTATGGGGATCACCGATCTGGTTGCCAGTCGGGCGACCTGTACCAGAAGAAAGGTCGGTGCTGTTTTGGTCAAGGAAAAACGGATTCTGTGTTCCGGATACAACGGAGCACCCGCCTCGGTGTCCCATTGCGAAGAGACCGGATGTTTGAGAGAGCAGCTTAATGTGCCGTCCGGTGAGAAACATGAACTCTGCCGGGGGGTCCATGCCGAGCAGAATGCCATTATTCAGGCAGCTTTTCACGGTATCCCGGTCAGGGGTTCCGTTCTTTACTGCACAACCCAGCCCTGTTCCATCTGTGCCAAAATGATCATCAATGCCGGTATTAAAAAGGTCTATTACAAGGACGGCTATGACGATCCTTTGTCTTTAGACATGTTTGCCCAGGCGGATGTGGAACTGATCCGGCTGAACTCCTAAATTTTAACTAAGAGGCTGACATGAAGTGCCCATATTGCGGAAAGTTAAATACCAGAGTGGTTGATTCGCGTCCGGGCAAAATCGAATTCGAAGTCCGGCGCAGAAGAGAATGTCAGGCATGCACCCAGCGGTTTACCACCTATGAACGGGTGGAGCAGGTGCCTGTGATGATTGTAAAAAAAGACAACCGCAGGGAAGAGTTCGACCGGGAGAAAATTTTCAAAGGAATTAAAAAAGCCTGTGAAAAACGTGCCATCAGCATGAATCAGATCGAGGAAATGGTCGATGACATAGAGCGGGACCTGCGGGAAAGCAATGACCGCGAGGTGTTGTCCAAGGTGGTTGGGGAAAAAATCATAACTGCACTCAAGGCGGTGGATGACGTGGCCTATGTCCGGTTTGCATCGGTCTATCGGGAGTTTAAGGATGTGGCTGATTTTATAGATGAACTCAAAGGGCTTCTGCCCCAGGAATGCCAGACCATAGAACTGGATAAGATCGCTTCAGCGGACAGGCAGGATGACTGATATAGAATACATGCAGCTTGCCCTTGATCTGGCCGCCAGGGGAAAAGGATTTACCTCGCCCAACCCCTGTGTCGGAGCTGTTGTGGTAAAAGATAATCAAATTATCGGCCGGGGGTTCCACCCAAAAGCCGGTGGTCCTCATGCCGAAGTTGTGGCCATTGATGATGCTTTAGACAATGCTCCTGATCATGTAAAAGGGGCCAGTATCTATGTCACTCTTGAACCCTGCAATCATTTTGGAAAAACCCCGCCCTGTACCCATAAAATTTACAATGCAGGCATCACAAAAGTATTTGTGGCCTGTAAGGATCCCAATCCCAATGTCAGCGGCGGCGGTATTGAATTTTTAAGGGAAAAAGGCGTCGAAGTTCACAGCGGAATTCTGGAAGATGACGCAAGCACGTTGATTGAGGATTTTATCTGGTCCACGAAAAACAACAAGGATCCCTTTGTTATTTTGAAGTGTGCCGCCACTCTGGACGGTCATATTGCCACCCGGACCGGGGATTCCAAATGGATTACCAATGCAGCGTCCCGTGGATTCGGACATCAGCTCAGGCATCAGGTGGATGCCATCCTGGTTGGATCGGGAACCCTTCATGCCGACGACCCCTCCCTGACTGCCCGGATTGAGGGGCAGGCCACTATTGACCCTGCCAGGGTTATTCTGGATACCCGTCTGAGCATAAAAGAAAATGCCCGGGTTATTACCCAGAAATCTGCCGCCCCGACGATTCTTGTCACAGGCCCCAACGCACCTGAAGGAAAGAAAAACAGACTTCTTGAAAAAGGGATTAAATTTATTCAGGTTGATCTTAATGACGGAGGTCTTGATTTAAATCAGGTGATGATTAAGTTAGGTCACATGTCAGTTTCAAGCG
>PIVQ01001073.1 GCA_003354055.1 Desulfobacteraceae bacterium
AAAAATATGATGAAATTATTACATTATTTAGAAATGGATTAAAGATTCAATATGATATGAAAATATTCTTAGGAAGATTAGCAGCACCATTTTTATTAGAAAATCCACAAGTAGTATCAATAGATTTAATACAAAAATTATTAGAAAGAGTAGTAAGAGATAATGAAATAACAGAAGGATTGAAAGGATATATTTTACAACAAATGGTTAATTTTATGACATCTGAATAAGTTTATTTAATTTTTTAAAAACGAGTATATATAATGGACTTAAATTATGGATTAGATATCCAAAAAAATAAATAATATCCATAAAAAATATTAAAATTGATTTCCAATAAGTTTATAATTCAAAACTATTCCTTATTAAAACTCACTTAACTCTCCAAAACTCTCCCCAAAACTTTTAAAACAACCTCTCTAAACACTTTAAGTAACAAACAGATTATATTTTATAACCTATAAATTATAATGTCTTATACATCCAAATTATTAACCGCAAACAAATTAGGTAGTGTTATCGGTTATTTACAAACATTAAAAAAATGTAATATTGATGTATCAAAATTACAACAATCAATTAATGTTGAAAATAAGAAAAACTTATCAGCATTACCACAAAAACAAAATAAAAAAGAAGCACAATTAGATGAAATTGTAGCAATTGTTGGAATATCAAGTTTAAAAATCTTCTTAAAAAAAGAAATGAACTTCAAAAATTATGAAAGTATGATTGCTCAATTATTAACAATTAATATTACAACATATGAAGATTTAGAAAAAGCAATTGAAAAAAATCAATTCATTAAAAGATGTCGTTCAAATGGTAAAAAAGTATTATCATCAAAACAGATAAAGGCAATTATGTATGTTGTCTTAGAAAAATTAAAACAATTAAAACAATTGGTAAAAGAAACCGAACAAAAAACACAAGAAATTGATATATTTGAACTTGATTTCTCAGGTATGATTACCAAAGAAACACAAAAGAAAAACACAATTGAACAATTAAAAAATAAGAGAATTAATTTATCAAATCTCTTGACTTTAACAACAGAACAAGGTTTAGAAGATACTGATGATTTAGAAAAAGAAATCAAAGAATTAGACACCAAAATTAATGATTATTATATGTCTTTATCAGAAGCACAATGTTTAAGTGAAAATATTGAAGAATTAATGAAATATATGAAAACAATTGAAAATAACACCGATGAAGTTGATAGAGTAAAATCAATTATTAATAAATATTCATCATTAAATAATTATATTGTTGATAATGTTTATGGACAAAATTACGAAGAAGATGTTGTAGCTGGTGGTGGATATGCTCAATTTAATAAAGAATTAGAAAATATCATCAGCAAATATGATAAAGAGTTTCATAATGAAGATAAACAAGAAGAAAAATTAAACTTTATCCAACAACAAAATAAAATGATTAAAAGAACTATCTTATCAACATTAGAATCATTAGATTATCAATTCAACACAAATAGTTCAAAACAATTACAATCATTATTAAATACTTTCAAATCACAATTACAAAAATTAGTAAAACCAGAAATCTTTAAACAAATTATTAATGTAACAAAAATCAAAGGTTCCACAAATAAATTATTATTCACATTAATAATGGAAGTAGCAAAAATATTTACCACAGTATTTTATATTCAAAACAATAAAATTGATACTGGAAAATTATATAGTAATATTTCACAATTCAAAAATACAGAAATTAATAAAGATAAAATAATATTAGTAAAATCAATGAACCAAAAAGGAAAATATATCAAAGAATATCAAAATCAAGTATATGTTGAATTAATTGAAGGTGTAGTCCGAGTAGAAAAAGATGATATTACATTTTTAGATAGTTGGTTAAACAAAAATGTAAAAGTAATTGCTGGAAACAGAAAAGGAATGTATGGAACAGTCTATTTAGAAAGAGAAGAATATGTAATGATTACCAAAGATTTTTATGGAAGAAATAACTTAAAAGCAATCCCATCATTAAAAACATTCAAAATCTTAAAAACAAATATCAAATTATTT
>PIVQ01001074.1 GCA_003354055.1 Desulfobacteraceae bacterium
TTTTTGATTGTTCCCTCTGCTGCCTCAATCCGGACCTCTATTTTGCTGGGACGGTCAACATAGCGGCCCTGGCGGATGTGAAACGGGGTGTTGGCAGATACAAGTCCGGCCTTGAACAAAAAGGCCCCGGCAGGTCCCGCAGCACTTCCGGTGGCAATATCCTCTACCTTTCCCTCATTATCCCATGACCGGCCTTCAAATGTATGAATGTCCAGAACATAGACAAATTTTGCCCCGTACCTGGCAATCAGGGATTCGAAGTCTTGGGTGACAATCCTGGCTCTTTCAATGCCTTTTTTTACAGGTACTATTAAATAGGGAAGCCCTGTGGAGACAACGGTTAAGGGAAGATCTGCCGCATCGGCATCTTTCAGGTTTAACGCTGACAGAACCTTGTGTTTTTCCGATGGGGCAAGCTCTCCTGAAAATTCGGGAATGCCCTGATTCATTGCCACTGAGTAATGGGAATCTTTGACTTGGCTTACCAGGCTGACCCGTTTGTATTTAAGCTCAATCTCCCACTCATGCTGTTTGTTTGTGCCGTATTCTTCATGCAGATGGGCGGCAAGACCGATCAAAGGATGGCCTGCAAAATCCAACTCTTCTTCCATGGTGAATATTCTGGCTTTTGCCTTACGGGTGCCAGGGTTATGCTGAACAAAGATGGATTCAAACTGTCTCATCTCCCGGGTTAACGCCAGCATATCTTCGGAGGACAGATCCGGATATTTCCAGAAAATTGTTAATCCGTTGCCTGTGAGCTTTTCTTCTGCAAATACATCTACCAGTTTGGCTTTGATGCCTGTCAACATAATACCTGATCCTGTCTGATTGTCAGTTTATGGCCACCACTCTAAAGCGGTCCGAATTCAGGATACAGGCTTCTGGCGCAATCCGGACAGATACCATGACTGAAGCTGGCCTCTGAATGGGATTGAACATATTTTTCAATACCCTGCCAATATCCCTCGTCATCTCTGATTTTTTTGCAGTTGGCACAGATGGGTAAGCATCCCTGAAGGTTTTTTACTTCGTCCAGAGCCAGCTGTAATTCTTCTACCAGTTTTTTGCGTTCATCTTCTTTTTGTTTCCGCTCAATGGCCAGAGCCACCTGATCTGCCACGGAAACCATCACACTCAGGTCGGTTTGATCAAATAAACCGGGATCCGTATAGCTTTGAACCGCCATAACCCCTACAACCGTGTCCGGGGTTTTTAACGGCACCCCAAGCCAAATTTCCGCAGGGGTGCAGGTGGGCAGCGTGCGATGGCTTTGTTCCCGTTGATCAAGCACCTCCTGCTTGGTGAGCATCACCGGCCGGCCGGTTCGCAATACCTGTGCAGTCTGGGATTCCATCTTTGAAATTTCAATCACAGGGGGATAGCACTCATCAACCGTATCAATGCAATAGGGAAAGCTGACACTGTCATCTTCCGGGTTATAGCGGGAGATAAAAAAATTGGCGGTGTCGATGATGGTACTCAACGCCTGGTGAATGGTTGCGTACAACTCATCCAGATTTGATGTTGTGTTGATGGCATTGGAGATCTTAAAAAGGGTTTTGCTGATGTCCTGATACCGCCTTTGACGGGACAACTCTTGTTCCAGTCTATCAATCCGTTTCTGTAGTTGGTGAACACTGATTTTTTCAGCCATATAAATGAACTCCCATGGGTGCTGATATCATAACGAGTTTGACGATTTTAATTGGACCAATTTGTAGAATTACCACCGGGAAAGGGACAATGCAAATTAAAAGTATTTCACGGGCTATTCAGAGTCGCAACTTCGCCTCCATACCCTGTCGCAGTTTTACGATGTTTTACCGGCCATGATTTTCCAATTGCGCCTTCTGAGTTTTGTATGGAATTGAAATTAAAAGCTTTTGCCTGATTATCCTCTGTGTTCATGTCCCTGGCATGGTCCTTGCCAATGCCAGGGGAAGGAGGACAGATCTATGGAAGAAAAGGATTTTTGGAATAAACATTCTCTGCGGTTTCTTGAAATGGCCTATGCATCAGAGAACAGGGAGCGACTTGAACATCCGGATGG
>PIVQ01000290.1 GCA_003354055.1 Desulfobacteraceae bacterium
AATATCCGGATGTCCGGCTCAAACCGGAAAAAATGCTGGTGGATGAAGGGGATGTCATCACTGCAGGCGGGGTTACGGCATATATGGATCTGGCTCTTTATCTGACGGCCCGGTTCGGCTCCCCGGAACTGGCCTCCACCCTGTCCAAATCCCTGCTTATTGATCCCCTGCGGGCCTCCCAGACCCCATACACGGCCAAGGTATTCAACACCACCCACGGAGATGAGACCATCTTAAGTCTCCAGACCTGGATGGAGACGAATCATTCAAGCCGCCTCACCATCTCCAATCTGGCCGATCAGGCAGGGCTTGGGCAAAGAACCCTGGCCCGCCGTTTTAAAAAAGCCACCGGAGATACCCCGCTTGAATACCTCCAGCATCTCCGCCTGGGTGCGGCACGAACCCTTTTGGAAACCACCACGACACCGGTTGATCAGATCACCTGGGATGTTGGATATGAGGATGTCAGTTCGTTCAGACGACTGTTCAAACGACAGACAGGTCTTTCTCCCACAGCCTATCGAAAACGATTCGGATTATATCGGATCTGATAAAAAGCGCCTCTGTAATATTCTCAATAACGGCTTGCATAACCCCGTGACTTACGGTAAAATTTTTAGACTTCATCAATATCAGATACATCACTATAGTTTGCACAAAGAACGCTGGCTTGCGCTAAAATAATGCCGGCAGTTTAAATGCTTAAGGAGCCAGAATGAAAAACCCGCTCCCCAAAGGAAGCGAGCGATTAAATGTCCTGAAAATTATGATTATCCTGTGCATCTGCTGGGTTGTCATGATCACCGGCTTTTTATTCTGGGAAATAAACAACCAGAAACAATCCATTAATGATCTTGCCATTGTTGAGGCCCGGGCAAGCTTTAACAAGGACCTGGCATATCGGCGCTGGTCTGCGGGCCACGGCGGAACCTATGTCCCGGTCACCAAGACAACCCCGCCCAACCCATATCTGAAACACATCGAGGAACGCGATATTTTCACCCCGTCGGGCAAGGCACTGACCCTGGTCAACCCGGCTTATATGACACGGCAGGTCCATGAACTCGGACAAATCCAATACGGGACAAAAGGGCATATTACAAGCCTGAATCCCCTCCGCCCCGAAAACCGTCCGGATGCCTGGGAAGCTGACGCCTTAAGGGCCTTTGAAAAAAATGTAGATGAAATTCATGCTATCAGCCGAATTGACGGTAATGAGTATTTAAGATTGATGCGACCCTTGTATACCGAGAAAAAATGCCTGAAATGTCACTTCGATCAAGGCTATAAATTAGGCGATCTTCGGGGCGGGATAAGTGTTTCTGTTCCTATTGAACCCTATAGAATCATTGCCCGAAAAAACATACAAAACCTGGCCCTGGTCCACCTGATGATCGGGAGTATTGGCATCATCGCTTTGATATTTGGCGGTTTGTTGCTCAATAGAAAAGAAAAAGACAGATCAGTTGCCCTGGCATCTGAGAGAAAAAGCAGCCAAAGATTTTATGCGATTTTCGAGCAGGCAGCAGTCGGGGTGGCACTTGTTGAAACCGAAACCGGCGGTTATGTCAGAATCAATCAGAAATTTTGCGATATTGTAGGCTATTCCGAAGAAGAGATGAAGCAGTACACGTTTATGAAACTCACCCACCAGGAAGACCTCCAACAGGGTATTGAGCAGATGGAGGATTTGAAATCGGGGGAAATAAGGGAATTTACACTGGAAAAACGGTACTTCCATAAAAATGGTACCACCGTCTGGGTAAGCCTCACCGTCTCCCCCATGTGGAAGCCGGGGGAAACACCGGACTATCACATTGCCATTGTCAAGGACATAACCGAGCGAAAGCAGGCTGAGGCAAAACTGATTTTCGAACTCAAGCTCAATGAAGCCATCGCCCATACTTCCAAGGGAATTGTGGCCCAGGAATATGATATCAAAAAAGTGTCCGACATCACTCTGAAATCAGCCCTGAAACTCACTGACAGCCACCACGGGTTCGCCTCTTTTATTGATAAAAACACCTTTGAAAACGTAGGCCATACCCTGACTGATATGTTCGGGAGCCAATGCAGGGTAGAGGATCTGAAAATTGTATTCCCAATCGGGGAGGATGGTAAGTACGGGGGGCTCTGGGGCCATGCCTTGAATGAGAGAAAAGGTTTTTTTACCAACACTCCGAATGCTCACCCCAGTTCCAAAGGCACGCCCGAGGGTCATATTCCCATTAAAAACTATCTGGCCGTGCCCGTGGTCATGGAAGAGGACCTGCTCGGGATGATTGCTCTTTCCAATTCCGAACGGGAGTATACAGACCTGGATCTTTTTTCAATTGAGAGGCTTGCTGAATTATTTGCACTGGCCATCCACAGGCACCAATATGAGACAGAACGGATCGACATGGAACAGAATCTGCGCCAGCTTCAGAAAAACGAGGCCATAGGCGCCCTGGCCGGGGGCATTGCCCACGATTTTAACAATATTTTATTTCCCATTGTCGGTTTTGCGGAACTTCTTACCGATGACATACCCAAAGACAGTCCTTTGCGGGAAAGTGTGGATGAAATTCTCATTGGAGCAAACCGGGCAAAAGACCTGGTCAAACAGATTCTGACCTTCAGCAGACAGACCGAGCAGGAGATAAAGCCCCTTAAACCCCACCTGGTCATCAAGGAGGTGGTCAAACTCATCAAGGCCACCATTCCTGCGACCATAGAAATCCGGCCTGAGATTGACAATAAATGCCGTACCCTGATGGCTGATCCCACCCAGATTCACCAGATTGCCATGAACCTGATCACCAATGCCTACCATGCCATGGCAGATTCAGGTGGAAAATTGAAGGTTGTCCTAAAAAATGTCGATCTCGACGAATTTGGGGAAGACCTGAGTCTTGTTGCCGGCCCCCAGGTACTTTTATCCGTCCGGGATACGGGATCGGGCATGACCCCAGGCACCCTGGAAAAAATTTTCGACCCCTATTTCACCACCAAACCCAAGGACAAAGGAACAGGCCTCGGCCTGTCGGTTGTATACGGAATCGTTAAAAACTACGGCGGAGAGATACAGGTTAAAAGCAGTCCCGGTAAAGGCTCTGAATTTAATATTTATTTTCCTGCCTATGAAAGTGACCCGGCACTGGAACAGGACTCAAAAACAGAACCCGTACAGCCGGGAAATGAAAACATCCTCCTGATCGACGATGAAGAACCGATTCTTCGCCTCGAGCAAACACTTCTTGAACGGCTAGGTTACACCGTTGATACAGCCCGGAACGGAGAAGAGGCATTGAAGACCCTTACCACACGTCCCAATTTTTTTGACCTGGTTATTACAGACATGACCATGCCTAAGATGACCGGGGATATTCTGACCCGGGAAATCAAAAAAATAAGTCCCAAGCTCCCGGTCATTATCTGCACAGGTTTCAGTGAAAAACTCACACAGGAAATGGCTGAGGTACTCGGGGTAAGCGCCATTCTCACAAAACCCATCATTAAAACAGAACTGGCCCGGGCCATTAGGAACGTCCTTGATTGATCCGATTTCCCCTATTGACATTTATAGTGATTTTTACTTTAGGTAGCTGTCCAGAATTTTTTGGTATCGGCCTAGCTTTACTATTTCTTCATAGGCCTTCTGAAGTTCCAGGATGGCCTCATCCGATGTTTGGATATTGAACGCATACCAGAGACTGCTCTTTTGCAATATGAAAATGGTTTCATATAACTCCGGATCAAATCCAAATGATTTTATCTCCCATATGGAGACATTTAACTCATAGGCCCAGGCATCGATTCTGTTGGAATTGAGTTTTCTGATGTTATTGATAGTTTTGGCCACAGGCTGGATATTTTCAGAAGGGATGCCTGCATTCAGCAGCAGTTGGTGACAGATGTCTTCCCGGATCACACCGATTTTCAGTTTTTTTAAATCTTCAATGTTATCGACTTTCAGCCGGTTTTCTTTTCTGGCAATCACCCCCAGTATGGTTGGGGCGATGGGCCCCACCCACTTGAACATTCTCTCTCGGTGTACCGTCCGGGTCATTGAAAAAAGAGAAATATTTTTTCTTAGCTGGATATCCTTATAAGATCGTGCCCAGGGCACTATTTTTATGTGGTTCCGGGAAATTTTTGAACCGGTCTGTTTAAGCATCTCCACAAGCAAATCCACGGAGATTCCCTTTATCTCCCCCTCTGTTTCAAAATTATATGGCGGGTAGGGCTCCGTATAAAAAATCAAATCGTCAATATCTTTCGCCAAGCCGGTTGTCGGATTTGCAAACCCCAAAAAAATGAGAATCACAAAGATAAAGGATAAATATTTTTTCATTTTTATCACTCCATTATTTTATAGAAACAACCGGAGGAACATATAAGTTTATTTGGAAGAAGAACAAATTTTAAACCCTTTTTTATAATATATTTTATTCTGGTTGAGATGGCAAGCGGGGTTTGATATAGTTTTGCCCCGGAAATTGGACTTTTTCAAGAATCCTCTATAGACTGCCGCAATGCTGAACATCATTAAAAATAATGCTGAACATGATTAAAAATAATACTGAACATGATTAAAAACTGGATTGATGTCCATGAGGACGAACTCAGCCTGTTTCTGTGGTCCATGATTCTTCTGTTTCTGATCCGGAGTTCAGGCATCATTTTCAGCAACTTTACAGAAACCGCCTTTTTAAAACGGTATGGGGTTGAGTATCTACCGGTTGTCTATATGCTCAACTCCATAATAACCTTTGTGGTCATGGGATTTCTGGCAGGCATCATCGCCAGACTCGAGGGAAATCAGATTTTAGCCTATGTACTTTTGTTCTGCAGTTGTTCGGTTGCGGCCCTGCGCATCATCGTTCCCTATGATTTCAATTTTCTTTACCCCCTGCTTTTTATTTTAAAGGCCCAGTATGATATTCTGCTGGGTCTTTTGTTCTGGAATCTGGCCAATGATCTGTTTAATATCCGCCAATCCAAACGCCTGTTTCCCCTGGTCATTGCCGGAGGCGTTATCGGTGAAATCATCGGGAGTTTCGGAACCCCGATCTTAGGGGAACTCATCTCCATCAACAACCTGATGCTGGCCTACGCCATAAATACCATGCTGGCCTTTTTTACCATTACAAAAATGAGGTATCGGTTTCCAACACTTCTGTTCACGGCCGGAAAAGGCAAAAAGGCACAATCCCGCCCCAGTGTTACGGAACAGTTCCAAAACATTCGGGTACTTATCGGAGAGACTCCGCTGGTCACCATCCTGATTCTGTTAACCCTTCTGCCCAATATCGTCATTCCGATTTTAAACTATCAGTTCAACTTTACGATTAACAGCCAGTTTGCCACCGAAACAGGGATGATCCAGTTCTTTGGATACTTCAGAGGGGTTATGAATATTGTAAGCCTTGTACTGCTTCTCTTTGTCGGGAAAGTGTATAGCAGGCTGGGTCTTCCGATTGCCCTCATGTTCCATCCCTTTAACTATCTGCTGGTTTTCACGGCATTCCTGTTTCGGTTTGACGTGTTCTCTGCCATCTATGCAAGACTGTCCACCAATGTCATCCGGACCACATTTAACAAACCGGTTACCGATGTGCTGATGGGGATTTTCCCCACATCATACCGGTCAAAAATCCGGCCGTTCCTCAGGGGAACAGTGGTCAGAATCGGCCTGTTTACGGGATCCGGCATCATTCTACTCAGCGAAGGCCTGTTCCCCCCCCAATATCTGTCCCTGGCCGTATTTCCGGTTGTGATCGCCTGGATTCTGACCACATTCTACTTAAAGAAGAACTATTCAACCATTCTTTCCGGCCTTTTATCCAAAGATATGCTGGACATAAAATCCATTGAGGACCAGGATGTAGGCCACCTTTTCAAAGATGTGGGAACCCAGGATGTCTTGGTGCAGACCTTTTTGTCAGCCAAAGGCGAAGATGCATTGTGGTATGCCAGGTTGTTACTATCACTTTCAACACCAGACCTGGATACCCATATTATATCCACGCTGAAAGACCAGGACACCGGGACAAAAACAGAACTGCTGGAGTTGATTTCCGACAAAGCAGATGAGCGGGATATCAGGGTTTTAGTCAAGATGGCCGATCCGAAAAACCAGGACGTGTTTATTGCCGTCATAAAAACACTGAAACGAATACGAACCGACACCCGTGCCCTCATTTCAAAAGAATTCATGGATACAAGCCAGAACCCTGAAGTAAGGGCCTATGCAGCATCCTGCCTGTATGAAAGCGAGCCTGAAAAACTTTATAACATCGTTACATCCTGGCTTACATCAGAGGATGAATCAAAAAAGAGGGCCGGGGTGATTGCTGCCGGTGGGTCCGAAGATCCGTCCCATGTCAGTCGCCTTGCCAAACTGCTTGAACATCCGGAGCAGGACCATCTAATTCCCCTGATACTTCAGGCGATCCATTCATTACAGCCGGAAGGTATCAATGAATGTGCATTAGCTTTTCTGTCCCATGAAAAACAACCGGTGCGCAAGGCAGCACTTGATGTGATTGAGATCAATGATGATCACACCCTGATGAGTGTGATCCCACTTTTGGCAGACCGGTCGGACCGAATCCGGGAAAAAGTGAAAAAAAAGATACAAACCGCGTCACACCAGAACGGTAAACTATTGATCGAATCATTGAATATGCCGCAGAAAAAGCTTCGGGAGGGCATATTCAGTCTTTTAAAATCACTTGAAATAAAAGAACGGGACACCTTTTTATTTGCCCGGACCCAAATCGAAACAACCTATGTTAATCTGGCAATTCTTACAGCAGTGAAACAATTTTCTGGAACAACAGGAAAGACCCTGTTGAAAGAACATCTGGAACAAAAGAATCATGACAATATCGAAAGCCTTTTCCGGGTATTATCCATTAAAGACGTAAGCGGGCAATTCAGGATTGTTTTCAAAAGCCTTTTTTCAAAGGATACCCGGCAAAAGGCCAATGCACTGGAGCTGCTGGACGGGATTCTTGAGCCGTCCCTCCTGAAACTGCTGATGCCCCTGCTCGATGAAACGCCCCCTGCCAAAGCCCTGGAAAAGGGCAGGAAAAAGTTATCCCTGCCGATTTTTAACCATGACATCAATCAATTGTATCAATTTCTCCTGGAAGGGGAATGCTGGGTCAGCCAGATTCTTGCACTTTACAGTATTCGGGAAGAGGGTCTTTTCGATCAATACAAAGACACCATTTATAAACTAACAAAAACCGACCATCCGATTCTTCGACAGGAAGCCCTGCGGATTAATTCAGAGAACCAAACAAGCAAAGAGGATGATATGGGAACTGACATCTCGATTCAAGATAAAATAATTTACCTGAAAAAAATCGGCATATTTAAAAAACTAAGTGTAAACGAGCTGGCAGCCATCGCAGCCATCGCAAAAAAAGTGGTCTATTCTCCCGGTGAATTTGTCTTCAAAGAAAATGATATTGCAGAAACCATGTATCTGATCATTGACGGAGAATTATCCCTGATCAAGAAGGACAAACAACTGCCCGGCAGGGTATTTAGCGCCGGAGAAACCATTGGCGAAGCCGGCCTTCTCCTGAACGAGGTGCGATTATTAACCCTCATTGCCGAAGCTGAGTCAACGTTGCTGGTTATTCATAAACAAGAATTTCTCGAAATTGTCAGAGAATACCCGCATATTTCACTTGAGATTGCCATCGCCATGGCAGGACAGGTGCAGGAGCTGCTTGAACAATTTGTGGAGGAAGAGGATTCTTCTGAAAACAGTTCATGACGGGCAATTAATAGGCGTTATAGAACTGCTTGATTTTCAGTTTTAATATTTTTCTATTCACCGATATAAGCTGATATTCAGAATCGCCCATTCGAAAACCTTTCATTGCAGCCGCCTTTGATATATTTTGCACATAGGCATATTCCGGATCAAGCTCCAGCAGGTACAGGTCAAGACGAATATTTTGGCCCACAAGACTCCTGAAAACCAATCTACACTTATTCGTGGTAACACTTTCACCTTTTACCAGAACAACGTTATCTTTTAAAACATTCGAGTGAACAATAAAATTGGTTCTGGCTTTTCTGTAAACGGTTCTTTGAAACAGGCTGCTTGGTCCTGAGATTGGAACATAGTGGTTCACAACAACCGGAATGGATATCAAAAAAATTATTAAAAGTATGGAAAGTGGTCTATATTTGCTCGTTAAAGGTGTCATGGCAATTCCTTGGATAGTTTGTTTATTACAAAATAAAAAACAGGAAACCAAAAACAACGACAATACTTGAATGAATAATTTTATCCACAGACGAATGACGGAGTCAAGGAGAGATTCTCATTCGA
>PIVQ01001075.1 GCA_003354055.1 Desulfobacteraceae bacterium
AAACCCGGTTCGGAGACAAGCTGGTGGAAGCCACCGAAGAAAAGAAACGGCGCCAGCTCATTGCAGAGGCTGATAACTATGCGGCGGACCAGGAGTCCGACCGGATCCGAAAACTTTACCGTGCCTATCTTGACGGTATTCAATCCCTTCACCTGGCCCTTGGCGGCTCTACTGATCAACGGGTAAATCCGGCCCTTTTCGAGTTTCTCTCCCAGCAGAAATGGGCAACGGCCTACGAAAAGAATCAAGGCACCCAGAAAACATTTGTGCTCCACGGCAGCAGCCGACCACCGGCTCTGACCCTGCCGTCCTTTGTAAAAAAGCAGATGAAACTAGCAGAAAAAGACAACTCTGAAAATACGCAGAATCCGACACCCTAAGTTTCTCAACCCGGGGAGGAGTACATGGCCAAGCGAATAACAAAACAAAAGACATATATCACCCTTCCAGAGTCGACCATTCAAAAGATTGAGTCCATGGTCGACTCCTGGAGTTACGACACCAAAGCCTTTGTCAGGTCACGGCTGAACCAGTATAGCCCGCCCAACGCCCTGCTCTCAGGGCTTAAAGAGCTGCTATATATGATTTTTTTCATGCGCCGGATAAAAAAACGGATGAACATACTCAACAACCCGGCCATTCTCAGGGACTGGAAAAAACGGTTTCTCTATTCCGGAGAGACCAACCCGGGTGCATCCTGGAACCGAATCATTGAAAAGGAACTGACCCGTGCAGAGTACCATTACCTGATAGCGGTTCTGGACAGCGAACTCACAGACTTTCACGTACCCATGGAACTTGCAGAGATGTTTGACAAAATCTATAGGGCCCATCTCCGCAAAGATCATATTGAAGATCCGGATGTACCCAAGGCACCCATCATGCTGGTGGAAGGCACTTCAGGCAGCGGTAAAAGTGCAACTGTAAGAGAGGCCCTGGAAAAGGTGGTGTTCAGAAATGAAGTTATTCCGGCCGTGGACTGGAAACTGAAAAAAGAAAAAATTCTGGCCAAGCACAGCCTCTTTGCAGCCCTGGAGGATGTGGACCCTGAATTTGCCATGAAAATCGCCAGAAAAAAGAAACTGGACTTTAACCGGCGTCTGGCAGCCATCCCTATCTTGCGGCGAATCTTTAAAAAACGGATCATGAAGAACCTTACCCACTTTGAGGAACAGGGTATTGAGGTGGATTCCTCCATTGTCACTCCCAATGATTACCAGACGGCCCTATCCGGAGAGCCGGGCAATTATTTCAAACGGGCCATGGGCCATCCCAAGGTTACCTCTATCCGCCATATTGAAGAGGCTCATTCCGCATTTGGCAAATCCGAAAGCAGCCCCGGAGGCGGCGGAGCGGAAAAGCAACAGCGCACCCTCATCGACACCACCAATATTGTCCTGGATGAAATCATTGACGGCCGGCGGGATTGTTTTCTCATTGCCACCTCAGACCAGGCCCATCGGTTTGATTCAGCCATTTACCGTCGTTTTGTTGAAAAGGGCTGCATCATTGATATTTCCAAGTACTGGATGAACAAGGACAACCTTAAAAAGATCATCTTCCTTGAAATTAACCGGCACCAGATTCCCAGCCAATACACCCCGGAATCAGAGGAACTGGACCATGCCGCAGAGCGTATTTACGAGATTTTTAAAGAGAGAAGCCTGAAGGTCAGCCCGGCATATGTGAGAAAGCTCATAGAGTCCATTATCAATATCCGTGGAGACTTTATCGTTGAATTCTTAGACAACAGCATTCTGATCCGGTCGGCCTTCCAGTTGGTGGCCAAGAACGTCTACGGAGAACTTTACAACAAGGTGGTGGACCGCATGGACCGGAATGTCTCCTGGGAAGAGTATGTGGGAAGCATTAAAGATAAATTCTCTGAAATGGCCAACAACTGCTTTAACTACGGGGTGAGCGAAGAAAAGGGGGTTGTTCTCACAGGTCCTCCGGGTAGCGGTAAAACCTTCCTGGTCAGAACCTGGCTTTCCTCTAATCTTAAAGTTCATGATATTGCCACTTCACCCTCAGCCCTACAGGATCC
>PIVQ01001076.1 GCA_003354055.1 Desulfobacteraceae bacterium
TCATAGATCACAGGAATGATAATCAGGGTCATGATGGTGGAAGAAACCAGCCCTCCCACCATTGGTGCTGCAATGCGCTTCATAATCTGGGAACCGGCCCCGCTGCCCACCATCACCGGCAAAAGTCCGATCAGGGTTGTAGCAACGGTCATGATCTTCGGCCTGACCCGATCGACAGCCCCTTCAATAATGGCCGTGTGTAGATCGGACAGGGTGTTCATCCGGCCGGCAGCCACCTGCCGGTGATAGACCTCGTCCAGATAGACCAGCATCACGATTCCCGTTTCCGTGGCCAGGCCGGCAAGGGCGATAAAGCCCACCCCCACGGCCACGGACATATTATATCCCAACAGATAAATCAGCCAGAACCCGCCCACAAGGGAGAAGGGCAGACAGGCCATGACAATGACCACCTCTGAGATATTTTTAAAGTGCATATAGAGTAGAATAAAGATCACCAGCAGGGTTGCCGGGATGATGATATTCAGGGTTTTTCTGGCCTTTTCCATATACTCGTACTGGCCGGACCAGACCAGGGAATAGCCCGTGGGCAGATTGATATTTTCATCCACCAGGACTTTGGTCCGGGATACATAGGTGCCGATATCCACACCCTTTATATCCACAAATACCCAGGCGGTCCGCTTGGAGTTTTCACTCTTGATCCCGGCAGGACCCTTCCTAATATTGATGTCCGCCAGATGGGCCAGGGGCACCTGGGCACCTGTCGGGGTCGGGACAAAGACCCTGCGGATATTTTCAATGTTGTCCCGGAACTCCCGGTTGTACCGCAGATTCACCGGATACCGTTCTAAACCTTCAATGGTATAGGTCACATTCATGCCGCCGATGGCAGTTTTGATGATATCCTGGACATCCTGGACAGAGAGACCATACCGGGCGATACTCTCCCGCTTGATGGTAAAATCAAGGTAGTTGCCGCCGGTCACCCGTTCGGCGAACACGGACTGGGTTCCTTCGGTATTCCGCAACAGCCCTTCGATCTGTTCGCCGATATCGGCGAGAACGGCAAGATCCGGTCCCATAATCTTTATCCCCACAGGGGTTTTAATGCCTGTGGACAGCATATCGATCCGTGTTTTGATGGGCATGGTCCAGGCATTGGTCAGTCCCGGAAAGGTCACGGCCTGTTCCAGGTCGGTGATCAGCTCATCAATGGTGATATACCGTTCAAGGGGTAAGATCACTGAAAGCGGTGCTTTAACAAATGCCGGCCAGGAATCAAAAAACCTGGGGACCTGCTTTTTGCGCCACTCATGGAGAATATCTCCTTTTACCCTCTCCGGCCAGATCCAGGTCAAAGGCATTTTCAGCCAGACCGGCCAGTCGGAAAAAAAGCGCTGTTTTTCAACCCAGTCGTACTGAATCTGTGGCCGTAGCGTGATCACGGTTTCGATCATGGACAAGGGAGCTGGATCCGTTGAGGTTTCAGCCCGCCCTACTTTTCCCATGGTGCTCAGAACTTCCGGAAACCGCTGGATGATCTTATCGGTCTGCTGGAGCAGTTCCTTGGCCTTTGTGATTGAAATTCCGGGCAAAGTGGTGGGCATATAAAGCAGGTCACCTTCGTTCAAAGGGGGCATGAACTCACTGCCCAGCCGGGTCATGGGATACCAGGTTACCCCAATGGCAACCAGAGCCACAACCACGGTAAGCTTGCGCCATTTCAACACCTTCTGGATCATGGGCATGTAAAGCCGGATCAAAAGTCGGTTCAGAAGGTTGTTCTTTTCCGGTAAAATTCTCTGGCGGACCAGGCACAGCCCGATAAACAGGGACAATACCAAAGCGATTACCAGGGTATACTTCGGTAGGGCCATACCAGCCACCCCGAGTATCAAAACCAAGCCCGGCGGTCCTGCAACGCCTGCTGTCCATATCCAAAACCGCTTCCGGTCAGATAATCTTTTCTTTTTGTCTTTTCCTGCCGGATCCGGGTCCAGAACCGATTCCCTGACAAAAAAGGTCATGAGTACGGGAATAATGGTAATGGCAAGCACAGAAGAGGCGGCCATGGCAGTTGT
>PIVQ01001077.1 GCA_003354055.1 Desulfobacteraceae bacterium
TGGTCGAACTCCTCCTTGCTGGTCTTTTCGATAGACATCATCAATAGCACTGTCGATTGGCTGATCAGCCAAGATATGCACATAGGGTGCTAAACTCTGTCGCGCCATCTGCGGATCAATTTCCAGGGCAGCCGCCCTACCATCCAGCGAAAATAAACAAATGACCACGCCGAGGGCTATTATATGCCAAAGGCACATGATATTTTGATTGGTGCTTTTGGATGACCATCCCATAAAAAGTTATCCTACTGCTTGTGCAAGTCTATCGTTTTTTGGGCAATTTTTTATACATGACGGCTCTTCTCCGCTTTGATGAGGTAAAAAAGAGAAAAAGAGATGCTAAGGCGTCACTAAGCTGTTGAAATATAAGGTCTCTTACGCCATATAAGTCAAAAGATAAATGAGCCTTAACATCTCGAGCAAAATATTGAGTCTTCCAGGACAACTTGTCAAACAGGCTCAGCACGATTTATCGCAACAAAAGCTAGTCATCCGCTGTAAACGTGATCGTCGTTACCGCACTATCGATCCCATTAGCAATCAGCCTGCAGTAGTGAATCGTTACGTAAGTCGAACTATCCGTGACGTGCCGCTGTGTGGCTATGATTGCCATCTTGAAATTGAACTTGCTCAGGTGATCGACAGCGATGGAAAGCGTCGTATGGAGACCTGTGAGTTTGTCGACAAGGGCAGTCGTTACACGTTACGACTGTGCCGGTTAGTGAGTGGCTTATGTCGCCACATGAGCATTAAAACGGTATCCCAGCACTTAAAGATACGCTGGGAAACGGTTAAAAACATGGATAAACACTACTTGGAATCTTCACTTCCTGCGTTAGATCCTAGTCAACTAACAGGCCTAAAACATATCGGTGTGGATGAAGTAGCCAGAGCCAAAGGCCACGACTATATGACTGTTGTTTATGACATGATAAAGGGGCATTTAATCTGGGTTGAAGCGGGGCGAACTGCCGAGGTTTTTTCCGAGTTTTTAAAACAGTTACCCAAAGAAACTGCTACAAATATAGAGGCTGTAGCAATGGACATGGGGCCGTCATATCAAAAGTCTGTTCGTGATTGTCTGCCCAATGCCGATATTGTTTTTGATCGTTTTCATGTCATGAAAAACTATAGCAAAGCACTCAGCAACCAACGACGAATAGAGTTTAGGAAAGCAGATAATGCCGGCAAAGATTTATTGAAGGGCACCCATTATTTGGTACTAAAAAATTCTGACAAATTGACTGACTCTCAATCTAAAAAGTTGCAAAAGCTACTGGATAATAATACCAATCTCAACACGCTGTATATCATGAAAGAGCAGCTTCAAGCCTTATGGTCGTGCGAAACAGTAGAGCTGATGCAGGAGCGACTAGAGGCATGGTGTCAGTTAGCTGACGAGTCGAATATGCTTTACCTAAAAAGGTTTGCCAAGTCATTACGATACCACCGTGTAGGCATCTGCAATTATGCAAAACACAAACTGACCAGTGCCAGAATTGAGGCAGGAAACGTCAGCATCGGGATGATTCGAAAACGCGCCAGAGGCATCAGGGATACTGAGTATTTTAAACTCAAAATCAGGCAGTCATCCCTGCCAGATGACCAATCTATGTTCTATTTGGATGCCTGATCTCACTCACTAAAGCGGAGAAGAGCCCAGGAATGGGAATAATAGGCCTGCATTTCAAGTGGTTATAGCGTTGAACGCTCGATCTTGTTGAAAAGGCCGCAGCTAGGCTGATTTATAAATCACTCCCTTGGTGTAGCTGTTTTTTTGTTCTATTAGCTGAATGGGTAATCGACATCCGGCAAAAGAGTGAGAATATTTACCTGTTTGGATATTTTCCAATTGTGGCACCTCTTTTGCTGCATAGTTATAGGAAAGACCTTGAAAATAATATTGATAAGTTTTGTTGGCGTGAGCATAGATCACTTGGTGTGGCCCCAGCAGGTCAATATACGAATGCATTGAATGAGTCGCTGCCCTTTATTAGGGTTTTGATTTAGGCAAGCTGATAATGAGGAATATTCAATAGA
>PIVQ01000291.1 GCA_003354055.1 Desulfobacteraceae bacterium
TTTCTCGGCGTCCTTTTCAAGAATTCTGTTCACGATAACGGCACAGGATGCATCCCCCATAACATTGGTGGAGGTGCGCATCATGTCAAAGAGCCTGTCCACCCCGAAGATCAGTGGCAGACCTGCCAGGGGAATGTTGGCTGCCACAAGCACGGCCACCACCAGGAGGGCCGGACCGGGTACCCCGGCTGTGCCTATGGCCCCCAGCACCGAGGTCAGGATGATGGCAGTATACTGGGCCACACCCAATTCCACACCAAACATCTGAGCGAAAAAGGTAGCGGTCAGGGCATAAAGCATGGCATTGCCGTTCATGTTGATGGTGGCGCCCAAGGGAAGGACAAAGGAGGTAACTTCGGGTTTGACGCCCAAGGCCTCGCACTCCTGTTTGTTCACCGGTAATGTTGCCATGGAGGAAGCCGAGGCAAAGGCCAGCAACTGGGTTTCCTTCATTCCCTTTATAAAGGTTAAAGGGTTTATTCGTCCGAAAATCCCTACCAGAAGCGGGATCATGCCGAAATGGATCAGGGCAAGGGTTCCGGTAAAGACGATAAACAGGGTTAAGACCAGGCGCATGATATCCATGCCGAACATGGCAATGGAGTTGACCATGAGACCGAACACCCCGATGGGAGCGATAATCAGGATTTTTTTAATCATCCATATCAGGGCGCTGTTGATTACATCCAGAAGGTCCAGCAGAGGCTGTTGTTTTTCCTTGGGCATGACTGAGAGGGCAATTCCGAAAAACAGGGCAAAAAAGAGAATTTGTAAAATATTTCCTGACACCAGAGAGGCAAAGGGATTCTCAGGAATGACACCCATCAGGGTCTCCCAGAATCCGGCCACATCGGCGTTATCCGCATACGTGGCCGCCTCTGTCATGAATTGCTTGGGAAGTGTAACACCCTGGCCGGGTTTGAAAATGGTTCCTGCGAGCAACCCCAAAATAACTGAAACTGCCGATGTCCCCAGATAAAATAATATGGTGACAATGCCTACCTTGCCTGCGGATTTGGTCTGGCCAAGGGCCGCTGCCCCTGAAATAATACTGAAAAAAATCAAAGGGATAATAATCATTTTGATCAAAAGAATAAAAATATCGCCCAGAGGGGCAAATACAGTGCCGCGTTCGCCAAGGAAAAAGCCGGCCACAATACCCAATACCATGGCGATGAGAATCAGAGTGCTGCCGCTTATTTTTTTCATGAGTTGTCTCCTAATTAACAGGATACACAGCACAGGGCCAGTCCGCCCAGTGCGGTTTCCTTATACCGGGTACACATGTCCTTGCCGGTTTCCATCATAGTTTCCACCACCTCGTCAAAGGTGACTTTCTGCCTGGCCGGGTCCCCGGCTTCTGCCAGGATATAGGCATTGGCCGCAGTGACCGCCCCCACTGCATTCCTTTCAATACAGGGGATCTGAACATAGCCGCCCACCGGGTCGCAGGTCATGCCCAACTGGTGCTCTAAGGCGATCTCTGCTGCATTCTCCAGCCGTTTTATCCCGCTGTCTAAGGCATGGGCCATAAAGGCGGCTGCCATGGATGAGGCCACACCGACTTCCCCCTGACACCCGACTTCAGCACCTGATATACTGGCATTTTTCTTTGTAATAAAGGCTATGGCCGCAGCGGCCAGCAGGCCTTTGTGTAATTGATCCCGGGACAGGGTATACTGGTGTTTGAGCATGTAAATTATACCGGGCATTACCCCGGCTGATCCGGATGTCGGGGCGGTGACTACCCGCTGGCCGTCTGCATTTTCCTCAGAGGCTGCCATGGCATAGGCATTGAGCAGGCCCAAAAAACGTCCGGTTTCCCTCGGCATTTTCTTAGAGTTCTCCATGAGCACCTTTGCCTTCCTGAGCAAGCCGATGGATCCGGGAAGCAGACCGTCTTTGGTCAGCCCCCGTTCTACGGAATCGCACATGGCATCAAGGATACGGTCCAGGCCGTTGAATATCTCTTCCCGGGTGGCGCCGGTGATGGCGGTCTCATTTTCCAGGATGATGTCATCCAGGGAAAGACCTGTTTTCCGCATCAATTTTCTAAGCGTGTTCATATTCCGGTAGGCATGGGGCGGGCAGGGCGGTATGTTAGGGATCTCTCCCTTACACTGGATAAATCCGCCGCCGATGGAATAGTATTCTTTTTCAATTAAAACACGGTCTTTCCGGGTCAAACGGAACCGCATGGTATTGGCGAACGGCAGGTCCGAGGTGTCTCCGTTTTCAAACACGATATCCTCCCCGGTAAAGGGGATGGCGCCATCCCTGTATGGGATCTCATAGGTGTCGTAAGAAGATTCCATAAGCTGTGTCAGGGCATCGCAGTCGCAGGTCTCAGGCAGCCATCCCAGAAGTCCGCCCAGAACCGCCTTATGGGTGCCGTGACCTTTACCGGTCAGGCTGAGAGAGCCGAACAGGTGGACGGTGAGGCCAAGACCTGAAACGGGCAGGTCAAGTTCTGCCATGGTGTCCCTGAACAGAAGTGCCGCTTTCATAGGACCTATGGTATGGGAACTGGACGGTCCGGGACCGGTCTTAAAAATATCAAAAATGGAGGTGCTGATATACTCTTCAGGTTTAGTCATAGGTGATAATTTCTTCTTTCAGGCTATGCCGTCTTTTTTCAATGTTGTCTTTTTTGTTCTGGATGAACCTGTTTTTTAAAAAGTTGGCCCTGTTGGGTTTTGTTTTTTCTTTATCCAGGCCCAGCCAGGGCATACGTTCAAAATACTCATGGACCAGAAGGTCCAGAGTGCCGTCTGTTTTAATCTGGGAGATAAAGAGGTTCAGCCAGTTTAAAAATTCCAGATCGCCTTTGCGCACGGCAAAGGCATAGTGCTCTTTTGTCACGGGTGTGAGAAGAGATTTGATCTTCAGGTAATGTTCGGGATTGCTCTCTTTCCATACTCTGATAAAGGGGGAGTCTGCTGCCATGGCATTGATCTCTCCTTTTATTAGGGCTTTGGCTGCCTCGTCCGCCGTCGGGTAAAGACGGATGGCAGAATCGGCAAACAATTGTCTTGCAAACCGTTCATGGGTGGTGTTGGCTTTGACTCCTAACGCCAGGTTCTCCACATCCAGGAGATCAAAATATGAATCTGCTCCGGGGGTGGCCAGGTCCCTTTGTACAAGGGCAGCCTGGCTGACTTCAAAATACGGATCCGTAAAATTGACTGTGAGACCACGGTCAACGGTTCGGGTCATGGCGGCTATGATAATGTCTGAGCCGCCGGAAACCAGTGTGGGAATCTGAAGATCATAGGTTGCAGGCCGGATGAATTTGACCCGGACACCAAGGGATTCGGCCAGCAGAGCTGAAAGATCCACATCCAGACCCTGCAACTGACCGTCCACAATCATGGAAAAGGGGGGATACCCTTTGTTCAATGAGATCACAAGTTCCCCTTTATCCTGGATTTTCTGGATCTCGGAGGCCAGGGTACCACCTGAGACAGACCCAAGAAGAAAACAAAACACCATTATCCAGTTTACAATTTTCATTTTGTTCTCCTAATATTTGTAGCAATGTGTGACAATTGCGATGCCGTTCCAGCCAAAGAGACCGCAGAAAGCGATTTTTATTATTTCCTTCTTAGTAAGAAAATCAGGGGAAGTCAAAAGGTATTTTTTCTCTGGTCGAAGCCAGACAGAATTACTCTTGATTTTACCCTTTAAAACAGTTTGACACTTCATCTTAAAATAAGGTATTCTTTTTCCCATAAGCCGATGTTATGGGCGTCAGCCCCCCATTTCCAAAAATTTGTAATAGAACAACCCAAGTGGTTGTTTTTTATTTAAAATTTAAAACATAAGGATTCATCTCAGAGGAGAGCTCATGGAAAAAAAAGAATCAAGACGGCGAAGCAGCATTGCTTTTAAAACCTCATTCGCCTGCGGTATCATTATTCTTATCCTCCTGGCGATAAGCAGTTTTATCGGCATCCGGCTCCAGTCAGGATTGTCCGGCAGCATGATCGACCAGTTTGTGAACCACCAGAAAACCGCTCTGGAAGAAGGATCCGATCAGATGAAAAAATCCCTGGTCGCCAATATGACGGTGAACCTTGAAATCTGTACCAGTGTGACCCGGTCTTTTTTATATAATTTTGACCAGGAGCAATTGTACAAATTATTGTCCAGTTACCTGAAATTGGATGGCATGGTGGCCATCAAGGTCTTGGATGCGGACGGGAATCCCTTTGGGGCGGCTTGGAAAAATCCCGAGATTGCAACTGGAGATACCCTGCCGGATACCGCTAAAGTGGATGAAAACCTATCCATTGTGTCTGATGCCATACATGAAGGTGAGAAAGTCGGCAGTGTAAGGCTCTATTATACCAATGACCTTGTGAATAAAATCATAAAAGACCAGGAAGCACACACCCAGATGAGCATTGCTAGTTTTCAGGGCATTGCCAAAGAGAAGATCAGTCAGTCCATCACCATTCAGCTGATTGTGGCGGTTGTGATCATCATTGCATTGATTGTCACCTTGGTAGTCTGCCTCCAGATCATTGTGACCCGCCCCATCAATCAGACCGTTTCCATGATCAAGGATATTGCCCAGGGTGAAGGTGATCTTACCAAACGCCTGATCGTGAAAACCCGTGATGAAATCGGCGAGCTGTCCGATTGGTTTAACCAGTTTATAGAAAAGCTTCAGGATTTGATCAAAGAGGTCACTGAGAATGCCACCACCGTTGACGAGGCCTCCACCGGGTTTACCCAGTTATCCGATAGCATGAATACCGGCGTGGAAGGCTTGTCTGAAAGAGCGACTTCCGTTGCCGGTGCTGCTGATAATATGAGCACGAATATGACCTCAGTGGCTGCTGCCATGGAAGAGGCCTCCACCAATATCAACATGGTGGCCACAGCCTCCGAAGAGATGTCCTCCACCATCAATGAAATCGCCCAGAATGCGGAAAAGGCAAGATCCATCACAGACAATGCAGTAACCCAGACCCAGAGTGCTTCCCAGCAGGTAAATGAACTCGGGGTTGCCGCCAACCAGATTGGAAAGGTCGTTGAAACCATTACCGACATTTCCGAACAGGTCAACCTGCTGGCACTGAATGCCACCATTGAGGCTGCAAGGGCCGGTGAAGCCGGAAAAGGCTTTGCGGTTGTGGCCAATGAAATCAAGGATCTGGCCAACCAGACTTCCGAAGCCTCTGGTGCCATCAAGGAGCAGATTCAGGGTATTCAGACATCAACCAATGGTACCGTAGAAGAGATCTCCAAGATTTCCGAGGTGGTTGTAGAAATAAACGCCATTGTTGCCACCATTGCCACAGCCGTGGAAGAACAGTCTGCCACCACAAGGGAAATTGCCGAAAATATTTCCCATGCCTCCACAGGCATTCTTGAGGTAAACCAAAATGTATCTGAAGGATCTGCGGCTTCCCAGCAGGTCGCCCAGGAGATAACCGAGATTACAGAAGCCTCTGCCGGTCTCTCCTCCTCAAGTCAGGAGGTCAAGTCCAATGCGGACCAGCTTTCAGTTCTTGGTGACCGCCTGTCCGAACTCATGGGGAAATTTAGAGTATAAGTTAAAGCATAAGGGCCGGGAAAACCCGGCCTTTTTACCCTTATCCTGCCGCTTGGCCGGATTTCATAAGTCGCAATTTTTTATATTTATAAGAAAATCATTAGTACGTTTGTTGTTGATAACCTAAAGCAATTGCCGGAAAGAATCTCTATAGCGATTCTCAAAATTATATTCCGATTCGAGATTCTCCAGCGCCTCGGGTTGAACCAGCAAATAACGCTACCGGTACAGTCTTGAATCGCTTTGTTGTTGTGCTGCACTCCTGGTCATAACGGAACATATTTTTGTTATTTGCTATAAATACCGGAAACCATAGCCTGACTACATTTAAATGCAATCTGAAAAAGTTTATGGCAAATGCTAAAAATTTCGTAAAGGAGAAAATCGTATGAAAACATCTTTTTACAAATTTATTGTTTGTCTGTTTTGTATGATCGGTTTGGTCTCTTCTGCATCTGCCCAAAGCTTTTCCATCATGACTGAGGAATACCCGCCGTTTAACTATACGGAAAGCGGTAAACTCGCCGGTCTTTCCGCCGATGTCATGGCAGAACTGGTCAAACGGCTGGGGCATCCTGATAATACAAAGGTGCTGCCCTGGTCCAGGGCCTATAATCTGATCCAGAATAAGAGTGGGATGATTCTCTTTTCCATGACCCGCACCGAAGCGAGGGAGCCCCTTTTTAAATGGGTCGGGCCGGTGGCATCCAACCAATGGGTCTTCTTTGCAAAAAAGGGCAGCGGGGTTCAGATCAATTCCCTGGATGACGCCAAAAAAGTAAAAAAAATCGGTACCTATAAAGATGACGCGGCAGAACTTTTTTTAAAAGAGCAGGGATTTACCAATATCGAAAGTGTGGTGGATGATCTGTCCAATGTGAAAAAGCTTGCTGCCGGCCGTATTGATCTCTGGATTGTAGGTCATCTCCAGGGTTTATATAAAGCTAAAACGGTTGCCGGTGATACCTCTGCCTTTGAAAAAGTTTTTGATGTCAAAGATACCCAGCTTTACATAGCATTCAGTAAAGACACCGCTGATGCCGTCATTGCAAAATGGCAGGCTGAACTGGATAAGATGAAGGCTGACGGGACCTATGACGCCATTTTGAAGAAATATATGTAGTGCTTGAACGAAAACTCACCCATCTGCCGCGTTGCTGCAAAAGTCTGCCAAATTTTAGAATCGGGCCTCATGTACAATAGTACACTCCGGTTTCAGACTTTCTTTGGTTTCTGACCTTTAGGTTACGCCTTGCATATGGGCAAGTTTGCATTCAAGCACGGGTTTTTGGTCAGTCTCTATGTAAGCCAATGATGCAGGCCCGGGCACTCTGCCCGGGCTTTTTTCAGCTTTCCTCAACCTTTTGTCCTTCAGGAATTCTCCTGATCCCCAATACATAACTCCGTATTTGCCAGCATCATTTATGGCTGTAATTTGTCTTTTACCTTTTGGGCTTAAACCCCAAACCAGTTTCTGAAGATTAATGTCAGTTCATCATTTTCTTCGTCACTCAGGGAATCTGCAAATACAGCCAGGCGAATGGAGATGGTTTTGCCGTTTCCCCAGGGCCACCAGGCACACAGAAGGATACCGTCAATGTCCGGATCTGAGGTGAATAATATTTGGCCCGGACTTAATCCTCCGAAATAGTCAACTATGATGTGGATCAGCTCCGGTGCCCCGCCGCTGTTTTCAGAATCCCACTCAATATCCATCTGGCGTGACAGCTTTAGTTTGATGGCTTCGGTATCTTTTACGTTAAATTCGGCAAGAATAGTTTCAAACCGGTTATCCCATTTCCATTTGAGTTGATCTCCCAGATGGTCGATGATCCATCGGCATCTTTTTTCAAGCAGGGATGTATCATATTTCAACATTTAAGCGTCCTTTCCATAGAAATAAAAATATAAAAGACAATGAATTTTTGATTGTCAGATGAGTATACCAGATTTGCAGTACTGGGCAAAGGGCTATAAAAGTAGCATTACAAGCTTGAACTGACCTTGCTTATATGGTAACTTTTTGTATCCTTTAGCTTTTCGTTGAGTATCAATAATTTTATCCTGAGTTGGGGTCACGGTTGCCGGATTGAGCAGCCGTCATCACGTAACCTGGATAATGGAAATCGCATTCATGCGATCCCTTAAGGAAGGTATCATGAAACAACCTGAAATTGATTATTGGATTACCTGTATGCTGGAGACCTTCGGCAATGTCTCAGATTTGAACATTACCGTGGGTAAAAGTCTTCAGGTGGAGACCTCAGGACAATTGACCAATGTGTCTGTTGACCCGCCTGTGGAAAAATTGACCCCGTTCCAGGCCGAGGTCTTTGCCTTAAATCTCATCGGCGGAGACCCAAGGCTCATTGAGGACCTGGTGACCACAGGATCCTGCGACCTCTCCTATTGGCTGGGAAACAGGGCCAGGTTCAGGGTGAATATCTTTAAACAGCAGAACCACCTGACCACCATCCTGAGAAAACTTGAAACCACCATCCCGAGTATTGAAAAGCTGGGGCTGCCTCAGATTTTCCACAAGATGGGGGAGGAAAAAAACGGACTGATTCTGGTTACCGGCTCCACAGGGTCCGGAAAATCAACCACATTGGCAGCACTGCTCAACCAGATCAACCAGGAAAAATCCATCCATGTGGTCACTCTGGAGGATCCGGTGGAGTTTGTTCATCCCCATAAACAGGCCACCTTTAATCAGAGGGAACTGGGCAATGATTT